>WQTQ01000239.1 GCA_009786175.1 Bacillota bacterium
CTTAATGCCTTGCTTTTCTATGCACATTTTTCGGCTCACCTGTGGATAACTTCTTCTTTTTCTGCTCTTTCTTTGGAATTTGGAATCAAGTTATCCCTATATATTTAACTCTGACATTATATTAGGAATTTGCCCAATAAGCAACGGCAGTTTTTCGGAATTGCTATAATACACCGGTTGTGCTAAAATAGTCCTTAGGAGGGCTTTACATGCTCATTTTAGATTTTTACGGCTTAGCCTACGGGCTTGGCTCCGTTCAAATGGATAACGGCGAGACGTTGTGCGGAGCTTAATCAGGGAGTTTTAATTCTTCCGAGGTTCGTCGGTAATAAGGCAAAATACGTGTAGCTTCGGCTATGCTTATTTGGGTTGCCTTTTACCGACACTATAATGATTAGGATATGGCTGCGGGCGTTTTGTCTGCGGTTTTTTATTTTATATGGAGGACTAAAATGGGACTAATAAATTTCACAGATATAAGAAAAGCATTTAACAACCAAGAAGTACTAAAAGGCGTGTCTTTTTCCATAGAGAAAGGGGAAAGGGTTGCGCTGGTGGGCCCAAATGGTGCTGGAAAAACTACACTTTTGCGTATTGCCCAAGGCCTGGAAACAGCAGACAGTGGTTCGGCAACCTTTGCGCGAGGGGTTATTCCCGGGGTCTTGACCCAAGATTTATCTCAGCTTGCAGGAGAAACAACAGCATTGGAATGGCGCGAAATAGTGGAAATTGAGCGCAAGCTGCGAATGTTGGAGGGCGAAATAGCCGCTGCTGCCGGTAATGTTGGCGATTTAATGAAGCAGTACGACCGTCTAACAGCGCGGTATGAGGCCATTGACGGCTACACAATGGAAATCCGGCTAAAAAATATGCTGCTGGGGCTGGGGCTAAAGGAAGAAACCCTGTTAACATCCTTAAATCTTTTATCAAGCGGCGAAAAAATGCGCGCAGCACTGGCAAGGGTATTGCTAAAGCAGCCGGATTTACTGTTGCTGGACGAGCCCACTAACCATCTTGATATTGGCGCGTTAGAATGGCTGGAAGATTTTCTGATACGCTTCGAAGGCGGCGTATTATTTATCTCCCATGACCGTTATTTCCTAAACCGTGTAGCAACCCGTGTCGTGGAATTATCCGGCGGCACAATTCTGGAACACAAGGGCAGTTACGCAAATTTTATGAAGCAGAAGGAAATCCGCAGGCAGCATGCCATGGATGAAACCGCAAGGCTGCGCTATGAAATAAAGAATAAGAAAAAGCATATTACCATGGCTTACAACTTCCGCCGCCATACCGCGCTGCATATGTATGAAAAGCAGCTGGCCCGTTTAGAAAAGGAAAAAGCCGACATAGCCAACGAAAAAATATCGGGGCATTTAGATTACGGAAGAAGCGCGTCAATTAATTTAGACTATGGCATAAACAGAAGCAAGCGCATAGCAGAGGCGGTAGATGCAGCAAAAGCATTTGGAGACATGGTGTTGTTTGAAAATGTGAATTTTCTTGTTAGCGGCGGCGACCGTGTAGGTATTGTAGGTACAAATGGCTGCGGAAAAACTACTCTTCTGCGCATGTTACTTGGCCGCGACAGCAATTTTACGGGCAGGTGCAGCCTGGGACAGTGGGTAAAATATGTGTTTATAGACCAAAATGCTTCTTTTGAAGATGAAAACCGCACGTCACTGCAAGAAATTCATGCCTGCCACAAGCTAACCGAACGGGAAGCACGGGACGCGCTGGCTGCCGTCGGCCTGTACGAAGACGAATACCGCAAACCTATTTCTGTACTGTCGGGAGGGGAACGGGTAAGGCTAAAGCTTGGCCTGGCTATGCTGGACAAGCCACAGTGCCTAATACTTGACGAGCCAACCAACCATTTGGATTTGCCCGCACGGGAAGCAGTTGAAGAGGCACTTGCCCAATTCCCGGGGAGTGTTATTGCCGTATCACACGACCGTTCGTTCCTTAACACATGCGTCAACAAACTGTTTATAATGGAAAACAGACAGCTAACAGTTTTTGACGGAAACTGGAACGAATATCAACAGTCAAAAAACGCGCCTGCAAAAGTGATAAACGAGAAAGCCAAGGCACAAAAAAAGCCCGCCAAACCTGCGGTTAATGATATTCTTCCTGCCAAAATTAAGGCCCTGGAAGAAGAAATATCATTTTTAGAGCAAGCAAAGGCAGACCTGGAAAAGCTATTTGAGCAAGGCGAAAGTATACCGGAACAGTCCGATTATGAGGAATACGGGATTATTGACGGCAAATTGACAGAGTTGTATGCGGAATGGGAAGCGTTAATCGAATAATGCGTCATTACGGTACTGTTCCCAAACCCGCTCGAACCAGGTGTCATCATTGGGGATTTCGCGGACGGGTTCAAAATATGTTTGTACCCGGTGCCCGCTTTTGTCATACACGGAAACATAAGCCATGCCGCTTAGGGCGGTATCAATAGAATAATTAAAGTTGAGCAGGCCGGTATCAAAGCTATGCGACCCATCTTGCTCTACAATTACATAGGAACCACGGCTTTTCCCGCCGTTTTTAATGTATGCCAGCATGGAATGTAAACAGGTGTACTGGCAAACCAGCATGTCGTAGCTGCGAAAAACTTCGGGTATTTCCGCAGCGGAGAATATTGTGGCGTTAACGAAGACTTGTTCCAATGCTGATTTAACCACAGGGATATACTTATCTATTTCTTTTTCACTGCGGAAAAACGCGGCAGTTCTTGTCATTCGCTTTTGATAATACTCCCGCAGTTGCAGCGTATTGGACTCACCTACCTGTACAGACTTTGCTTGTTGATATTTCACGTCCAATTGCCCTGCGGCTTTTTGCAAAAATACGTCTTCACTTATAGGCGAATGAGCCCGTTTCTTGCAAATATACGCTGCCGCGCGTACGCCGCCTGTCTGGGTAGAGTTAAGTGCAGACCCGCCGGGGCGGTATACTCCAAGGGTCCCGGCAACCTCGCCCACAGGGAAAAAGCCCTTTAAATTGCTTTGCCACCAAATATCCACCTGTAAGCCGCCATTGTTGTGCTGGGCACAGACATCAATTTCTAAATATTCGGCTGTTATGTCGATTCCGTTTTTGACGTACAAGTCTATCGCTAACGGATTCATTTTTTTCAGGCGGTCAATTGGCTTGCCGAATAGGGCATCGGAGTTGGCCAGGTAGTCGTAGCTTTCTTTGGACAGGTGGCTGAAAAGATTTGCTTCGAAATGACAGGCGGTTACCGGATATGATGGGTTTTGCGTGTAATCCAAAAATACACGCCGCCCTTTTATTTGTGTCTCTATATACACCAAAATATCAATTACGGACGAGCCGAAATTCACCAGCTTACGCGAATCAAAAGGCCATTGGTAACCTTTTAAAAACACCGCGTCGCACATTTGTCCAAAATTTTCGAAGTAATCATGCAAAAGTTCCCGCTCGTCCTGCATATTTTCGTCTGTGGAAATATACCGGGGCAGCACTTGCTGATAAGTGCCGGACACATTCCAGCGGAACTTTGTAGACGCAAGGCCATACTGCCATTCACCCAGGTTAACCCCGGCCACACCTGCCGCAAGGGCAACACCGGTACCGCCAAACTGACTTTTAGGGAAAACAGAGTTCCAATACATACAGGCCGGGCCGCCTGTACAATAAATTATATTTGTGCAGTTGAACAGCGTAAAACCATAATCCGTATCATTGATGCGCATCAAATTGATGCATAATAAACCAATAACTTCATTGTCTTCCCCGTCCTTCAAAATTTCGATTACCTGGTGGTTGTCGAAAATATCAATGCCCTTATCCCACACTTGCCTCTCCAAGCACTCCGTCATGTACTTTGACGTTAGCGGCCCTGCAGAGCTGGCCCTTGCATACGGGTCATGATCGGTTTTGTACCCCACGTACTGGCCGTATTTATCAGTTGGGAAAGGTACGCCAATGCGCGCAAGGTTGTAAAAATTGGCTGTGGACAATGCCGCTTCAATAAGCGCGGTGTCGCCGTGCATTCCGCCGCCGTCGAAAAGGGTTTTTGCCATGTGGTATGGGCTGTCCGGGGCCTGGCCGCTTGTGGACATTTTATAATACGTTTGCTTGTCAGATCCTGTGTTGCGGGATGTGCCTTTGTTGATCCCCTCCGTTACAATGGCAATGTCTTTCTGTCCCATTTCAAACAGCACATTGGCCGCGTTAAATGCTGCCGCGCCACTGCCAACAATTACAGTTTGATACGATTTGATGTGGTTCGTGATAGACTCCATATTAAAGCCTCCTGATGTGGTATCCGCCGTCTACATTTATTACATCCCCGGTGCAAAAATCAAACTCGCCCCGGCAAAGGACAGCCACGACCCCGGCCACGTCTTCCGGCTGTCCCCAGCGTTTTATTGGAGAAAGCCCTTCGGCAATAAGTTTGTCGTATTTTTCGGACACTACCGCTGTCATGTCTGTTTGTATAACCCCCGGGCGAACTTCAAATACGCGGATGCCATCCTGTGCCAAACGGTCTGCAAACAGCGTACGCACCATAGACAAAGCCGCTTTAGAAATGCAGTATTCACCCCGGTTGGCAGAGGATACATACGCAGAGATGGAGGAGATAAAAATAATCCTGCAAGCGGTATTGTTTTCCTGTTTCAACATTTGGTTTGCCGCCATTTGTGACAGGAAAAACGCACCTTTCAAATTTATGTCCATTACATAATCGAAGCTTTCTTCCGTAAGCTCCAGTATATCCTTACGCTCTTTTGGGGCGACACCGGCGTTATTAACCAAAATATCTACCCTGCCAAAGCGTTCCAGGGTTTGGGCAAGGAGTTTATCACGGTCTGTTTGACGGGATACGTCGGATTGAACATATAAAACCTCGCTGCTATACTGTTTTAATTGGGGCAATACATCCGTTGTCTCGCCCCTGCCGGTGATTACTATGTTGCAGCCTTCTGCCGCAAGGGCTTTAGCTATGGCAAAGCCTATTCCTCTGGTACCGCCTGTTACAATCGCGCATTTTTTCACATGGTCACCCACTTTCATTTATTGTAAGTTTCCTTGTAAAGCGGCAGATAAGCTTCCGCATCACGTACAACACAGCCGCAAGTGCCTGCGTTCCTTTTAAGGAAGCTGCACTTACTGCAAGACACGCAGACTTTACTTGGGTTAAGCCACCCTTGCCCAACTATGTCTTTATACACATCCGGGTAGGACAAAATTTGCCGCCCGTACCCAATCATGGCTGCTTTTCCTTCTTCCAACACCGCCGCAGCTACATATGGCGAAAACCCCCTAAACCAGGAGTACCCAACGCCCACAATTTTTGCCACCGGTACGGCTTTTTGCAAGTCTGCCGCGCCTTTGATAAGACGGTACACCCCTTGCAGCGGCGTTTCTTTCGGCTCGTAGGCCCCTAAATCGTAGGGCCTGTTTATATGGGGGATAAAATACGGGTTGCCCATGGTAATACTAACAAGTTCCACACCTTTTTCCACAAACAGCTGTGTAAGCTTAATTGGCTCTGTAAGGTCAACGTTTTCGCTGCCCGGGTAGGCCATGCCAAAGCCATGGCTAACGGGCAGTGCGTCAAAAATATTTATACGGCTGGCAATTATAAAATTCGGGTTGGGAATGGCCGCCCGTATTTCGTCAATTATACGCAGCATTAATTTTACGCGGTTTTCGAAACTGCCGCCATACTTACCATCTCGGTTGTGGCAAGACAGTAATTCATGCAGCAAATAGCCGTGACAGGCTTTTACATCCACGCCGTCAAACCCTGCTTCCTTTGCCAAAACTGCGGCTTTTACAAATTGGGCAACCAGACCGTCTAAGTATTCGTCAGTTACAAGGGGGTAGGTTTCATCTATGCCAAGGCGCGCATCCAACTCCGGTATGTGGCTTGCAATAATGGGTGCAGACTTGCCCTTCGGCTTGCTGTACCGCCCGCTGTGGTTAAGCTGCATTATAAGAAGGGGCCGCTCCCCCGCCGGGTGAAAAGTTTCCGCCGCCTTTAGGGTCCGGTTTATCAATTCCTTAAAGCCCGGCAAAGTTTTGTCGTTAATCCACAATTGTCCGGCGTTAGACCGCCCTTCTTTGCATACACTAACCGCCTCGAACCATATCAGCCCAAAACCCCCTTGGGCAACCCGTTCGTACTTACGAAATGTTAAATCTGTAGGGTTGCCAACCACGTCCGAGTCGCCGCCCTCCATGGGGTGAGCCGCAACAGAGTTTGGGATTGTCATGCTGCCCAGTTGCACAGGCTTTTTTAGGGCGTTGAAGTTATTGGATAAATTCAGGTCTATACCAAGATTTTCTATGTCTTGCTGTAGGTTTTGCAAGGTTTTGTAGTTGAATTTCTTAAACATGCCGCACGTCCTTTATATAGTTAATAGGAAGCAATGCCAGTATAACAGCTACCTGCGCGATGGGGAATAAAAACTTACCCCCTGATATCACATCGTGATATCAGGGGGTAAGTTTTATATTGTGCCATGACAACTTCGTAACATTTACAAACCCATAACAACTCCGTGACGGTTTCATTAAAAGCCCGCGCTATAGTATTAACCGTGAGGCCCACAAAAACAAAATCATGAGAGGAAAATTTAAAGTGAAAAAAGAATTTATCAAAGTGGCAGCAGCCACGGCCCTATGTATCGGGGTGTTTTGCGCAGGCTTTTTGGGCGTAAACAACTTAGCCCTTGCGGCGGCACTGGATGTAACGGAAAACATACGGCCTGTTACAACGTCTGTGGCTGTACCGGCACCTCCTACAGTGGTATCGGAAGACGCCGGGCAAAGTGATTTCCAACCGCCGGAGTTGACCGTTATACAAAGTATCGTTTTGGCTAACAACGAGACAGAAATTATTCCATGTACAAATGCATTATCTGTTGAAGACGCAGCACAAAATGGTGCACGGTACGTATGGGATATTTTTGGCGAATGCATGGACGGCGCAGTTGTTTTTATGAGCTATGCAGCTTGGCCTTCCTACAATAGAAATTATTGGATTGGCGTTTTTGCGGAATCTGAAGAAGCTCTCTTTGACCAGCGAGAATTTTTCCGCTTCACAATTGACGCGGTTACCGGTGAAAGAATAGATATATTTGGCCCTAATAGAACGCAAATGTTTGCAGACCCGGAGATGGCAGATGAAGTAATGGCTGCTGTTATGGAATTACGCAGGGATCCTAACAGAAATACCGACGGATTTAACGCGTTTAATGCCTTTTTTCAACTCCGCCAAGGAGAAACAGCTGTAGATTTTGAAGAACATGCCCAAGCCGCTACAGAATTTGCAACAATACATTTTGCAAACACAGAAGTCGTGTCTGTTCAGGTTAAAGGTGTCGCAACATCAGCCTGGGGCTTTGACGAAGACGGAAATTTAATTTCAATTGCCCGCCATATCATACTATCTGCCACAGACTGCACCGGTCGCATTGCGGACATTGCCATAGACGAAGAAACAAAAACACTAATCCGGCTTACCACAATGCACAATGACATTATCCCCGGGTTCCGTAACAGAGGCCCCGCAGAGTATTAATGCGTAATTCTATAAATTAAAAAGTGGCGTCAGCCACTTTTTGTTTGCCCTAAATTGCGTTGTGGGTAAAGCTTACAATCTTGCAGATGGGGATTTCTGTTACGGAACCAAGCCAGTTCCAGCCCCAACCCCAGCCGCCACGGCCACCACGGCCACGACCACGGCCACAGCCGCCGCGTGCGCACATACCTACACCGGTAAAACCACCTTCTGCTTCGCCTTCAAAAACAGGAAAGCCGCCACAGCATGCACTGCCGATAGGACATGATGGTGGAGCACCAATATCTGTGATTAATCTTACGCAACCGTTGCAGATACCGGCCAAAACTCCGGTGAAGCCATTACCGGACAACCCACCGCTGGTGGTAAAAATTGTTACTGTTTGCCCCAGATGACGGGTCATACTTTCAACTAAGAATTCGCCCATGGGAATCCTCCTTTTAACATTACTTGAGTTGACGCAGGTGAGGGCGATATACCGCCATTAACAATTCACTCACCTGCGCCTAATCTATATAAAGGAACTCGAGGTCCTGGTACATACTATGTAGTGTTGTCCTTTTATGTTACAAGCTTGCCAATTTCGATAATTCTTGCGCAACGGCAGCAATTTTATGATATACTTATTGCAGAAGGTTTACGAAAGGTGAGACAAATGCTATCTGAAATAAATTTAAACAAAACCATGGACAAAAAGGAATATAAAGAAACTTTAACTCAAATGGAAGACACCTTATCACAATTACAGCAGCAAGTACGGGAAGCAAACCTGCCTGTTATTTTAGTATTCGAAGGATGGGGGGCATCGGGTAAAGGCACATCTATCTCCCGCATTACAAACCCGCTGGACCCGCGCTACTTCGACGTACGCACCGCGGGTAAAATAACCGAAGACAAAATAATGCGCCCTTTTCTATGGAGCTTTTGGACATATCTGCCTGCAAGGGGACAAATAGCGATAATGGACAAAAGCTGGCACAGGATAATTTTACCCGGCGTAAGGGAAGAGTGGAGACTTTCAAATATGGAAGCCAACGGCTTTTATTTTGATGTAAACGCCTTCGAACGGCAGCTTACAGAGGACGGCTACCTAATAATAAAATTTTTCCTGCACATTGGAAAAGATGAGCAGCGCCGCCGCTTTAAAAAATTGGAAAAAGACCCAAACTCATCTTGGCGTGTGCGCCCACATGACTGGGCACAAAACGATAACTATGAGCAGCACCTGCATCTTTTTGAAAAGACATTAAAAATGACATCAACGGAAGAAAGCCCCTGGCATATAATAGAAGCAGAAGACAAACGGTTTGCCGCCTGCAAAGTAATGGGTACGATAATTGAAAAGGTATCAGCCAAGCTTGAGGAAATGCGTAAACCGCCAGAAACTCCGCCTGCCATACCTGCAATTTTACAAAACATACCCCATACATTACAAAATATTTCCCCGGACGAAACTATCAGCGACGCGGAATACAAAGACCAACTGGAATATTACCAGGACCGTATGCGCAAGCTTTGCAATAAAATGTACGTCACCCGCCGTTCGGCAGCAATTGTATACGAAGGCTGGGACGCCGCAGGTAAAGGCGGTAACATCAAGCGTCTAACCTCGGAAATAGACCCGCGGTGTTACGCCGTAGTTCCCATAGGGCCGCCTACTTCCCACGAACTGGCAAGGCATTACCTGTGGCGGTTTATGGTTAAAATGCCAAAGGACGGACACCTTACAATTTTCGACCGCTCTTGGTATGGCCGCGTATTAATAGAGCGGGTGGACAAGCTTACGCCGGAACATATTTGGCGGCGCGCTTATCAAGAAATAAACGAAATGGAGCAGCACTTAGTTAGCCATGGCATGATAATGCTAAAATTTTGGCTGCACGTAGACAAAGACGAGCAGCTACGCCGCTTCGAAGAACGTCAAAACAATCCGTTAAAGCAGCACAAAATCACCGAAGCGGACTGGAGTAACCGCTCTAACTGGGATGAATACGAAGTTGCCGTAGATGAAATGCTTGCCCGCACCCACACATCTCACGCCCCATGGATAATTGTAGAATCCAACAACAAAAAGTTTTCCCGTATAAAAGTATTAAAAACCGTAACCGATGCCCTAGATGAAGCTATGCGGTGATAATTATGCAGGACAAAAACACGGAAACAAATATACACGCAAACCACCGTCAGCGTATGCGTAAGCGTTATCAAGAGCATGGCATTGATAATTTTCACGACCACGAAGTTTTGGAAATTCTGCTGTACTATTGTTATCCTCGGTGCGACACAAACGAAATCGCCCATAAAATGCTAAAGGAATTCAAAACCTTACAGCATCTTTTTGACGCAAACGTAGAAACTATAATGGCAAGGCTTGGCTGTTCAGAAAATGTTGCCGTACTAATGAGCCTTATGCCCGCAATTGCAAAACGTTACTTGCGCAGCAAGTGGGGCAGCAAAGTAGCTATTAACGAACCAAAAACGGCCGGTGAGTACGCGATAGATTTATTCGTAGGCGAACAAGTAGAAACTTTTTATGTACTGTGCCTGGACACGCAGCTGCGGATTAACCGGGCAGCGCAAATAGCCAAAGGCACAATAGACGAAGTGCCTGTATTTACCCGGGAATTGGTGCGTACTGTATTGGATTATCACGCCGCCAATGTAATTTTGATACACAACCACCCGGGCGGTTCAATTACCCCATCCCACAACGACAACGCTCTTACCACAAGGGTAAAAGATGCGCTAAAATTAATAAATGTTCCTGTAATTGACCACATTATAGTCGCTGGGGATAAATATTTCAGCTACGCCCAAAGAAGCAGTAAACACGTGGATGGATATTATACCGTCGGCGGCACGGGAAAGTGAAGCTCCTTCCCGTGCGCAGTACAGCAGACAAATTTATTTTGTTTGCGTATATGTATTCATAAATATTCATTAAAGCATGAGCCATATTCCTATACCAAGGGAATGAAAAATAAGGAGGAGGATGCAACATGAAAAAAAGATTATACAAATCTAACACAAACAGGGTTATCAGCGGGGTATGCGGCGGCATAGCCGAGTATTTTAACATAGACCCTACCATTGTACGTATAGCATGGGTATTACTTGGGTTTTTCAGCGCGGCTTTCCCGGGTATAATTCTGTATGTTGTGTGCGCAGTTGTTATGCCAAGTTCTGTTAACACACCACCGCCGCAAGATTATACCGACTATACAGACCATAATCGCCATAATTAACTTACAAGGTCACTCCATTGCAATCTTAGGGGAATCGCAAAACCAATGCGGTTCCCTTATCATTATATTTAGATAGAAGGAGCGCGTCTTATGGATAATACTGCGTTATTTAAAATTGGATACGGGCTATATGTACTAACTGCTCAAGACGATGAAAAAGACAACGGCTGCATAATAAACACAGTTTTACAGGTAACAAGCACGCCTCTTGTTGGCGTTATTGCGGTCAACAAACTAAATCACACCCACGAGATGATAAACAAAACCGGCAAATTTAACGTATCTGTTCTTACAGCAGAAACCCCTTTCGCAGTATTCGAGCATTTTGGTTTTCAATCCGGCGCGGTGGTAAATAAATTTGCCAATTACGACAATATGTCCAGAAGCGAAAACGGAATAATTTATCTTCCTAGGTACGTCAACGCCTATTTATCCTTCCAAGTGACTGATACAATTGATTTGGGTTCACATACCATGTTTAAAGCCAACATTGTCGGCGGAGAGGTCATTGACAATGCAGAAAGCCTGACATATGCTTATTATCAGCAGCATATAAAACCAAAAAAGTCGCAAGCCGCAATAAAAGGCTACCGTTGTAACATTTGCGGCTATATTTACGAAGGTGAACCCTTGCCCGCAGATTTTATTTGCCCCATATGCAAACACGGCGCAAGCGATTTTACAAAAATATTATAAAAGGTGATTACATGCTTACATTTGAAGAAGCCCAAGAGGCTTTGGATCAATTATTAGAAGAACTGCCACCGGAAATATTTAAGGGGCTTAATTGCGGTGTCTCCCTTAGGCCGGATGTGATATTTGGCAGCAACGGCCTGTTAATATTGGGACAATACCATGTAGAGCCTCGCGGGCTGGGCAGGTATGTAACCATCAATTACGGTTCTATTGCGGCGGCCCACGGGCATCTATCGCCGGAAGAATTTAAAGATAAGCTTAAATATGTACTGCACCATGAACTGACTCACCATTTGGAAAGCCTGGCCGGTGACCGCTCATTGGAAATCAAAGATGCCCATGACGTAAGACGGATGCTTATGGGAAGGTTCAGAAGAACATAATAAAGGCGGGGATTGAAAAATCTCCGCCCATTTTTTCGCATTATAAATTACTCGTTTCCTATATCATCTTCATATTCATCATCCATCGTATGAATGCCTCTGCTGCGACGCTCTTCAGCCTTTTGTGCTTCAATTTCCTGAATTTCGATACGGGGGTCTTTGTCCATTTCCGGACGGTATTTTTTAAACACACGCATTATCATGTACGAAGAACCCATAGCATAAGCCCCGGGGGCGGCAAAAAATAGAATATTAATGAAATCCGTAACTATAATAACCAAGCCCAAAAGCATTACAACGCATGTAACCGTTGTAAAAATGTGACGGATTGACATATAAAAACTGCTTTTTATAATCTGCTTTATGCCCATTTCAAACCTGGCTGTCATGGGAAACAAGTAAACAGAGATAAATGCAATTAAAAGCAAAAATACATATTGTGCCGACAGCATAAAAGTGGCCATTGCCCCCGCAATTTCAATGTTCATAATGTTAAAAATCATTATTAATACAAATACCAGAATAAGCATCCACAGTATTGTGGCTTTTTTAAAGTTTGCCTTAAACGCCACCCAAAAATCGCTGGTAATGTAACCTTCCCTTTCGGCTATGCGCCTGGTTGATACATAAAACATAGCTGTAGTTGACGCGCCAATTGTAACAATGGGGATGCTGAAAAATATCCACAGCAGGCTTAATATAATCGTATCCGCTAAATATCCGCCATATTTGTTAAAGGGGCCGTCCAAACTAAAAATATCACGCATAAAATTCCTTCTTTCTAATGGGGCTTAAACCGGGTTCACCCGGTTTCTTATCAACTGCATTATACCACCATGAATGCGATATGGGCAAATAGGGAATAATAACATTAATGAAGTAATAATGAAAGGAACATGAAAATGAAAAAATGTAACAAATACAAACCAAGCCCGGTAATTTTGGCCGACCATCACCGCAGCCCCAAAGGAGACTGCAAAGACTGCGTGTATTTTTCTAAATTTAATTGCGGAACGCATACACAAACGGCAGAACAAAATACTGTTTTTGGATAATTTCAAATACCTCCCATATGTACTTTCGAATGTAATATCAGGGGGTGCTTTCTCTATGGTTTTTCTTGCTTTTTTCAATGGATTTGCTATAATCTATAGAAAATGGCTTAGATACGAGGATGCAACAAAGTGTGCAAAAAAATTTTTCTTTGTTTTTTATTGTTATTAATGATATTATCTCCGTTAAATGTATATGGGCAAAACCAGCTGCCGCTGCAAGCATCGGCAGCCATTCTTGTTGAACAAACTACCGGGCGCGTTTTATACGCCAGAAATACCCATGCGCGAATGTATCCTGCCAGCACTACAAAATTACTTACGGCTCTTCTTGTAGAGCAATATTTAGATTTAGATGAAATTGTAGTTATCGGACAAGAAATACGCGGCATGCCGGCGGGCTTTGCCACAAACCTTCACGCAGAAGGGGAAACAATTACCGTCCGTGTCTTGCTAAAAGCCTTGCTGATACGCTCCAGCAACGAGGCCGGTCGGATACTTGCCCTTGAAGTTGTCCGTACTGTAGAGGGCCGCAGAAACATTCCATATTCAGAAGCTAAAACCAGGTTTTCCGGCCTAATGAACGGCAAAGCCGGTTCTCTTGGAGCGGTAAACAGCAATTTTAATAACCCGTACGGCCTACACAGTGACGCGCATTTTACTACAGCATACGATATGGCACTTATCGCGCGCGCATTTATGGATATTCCTATACTTGTAGAGATTGCCGGGATGCTTCACTTCGAAGGGGACAGCCTGGGTGGCCGTTATTACACGGAAGCTAACGTACGCCAGTATTCATGGACAAACACAAACCTGATGTTACCCGGTGCGGTTTTTGGCCACCCGTATGTTATCGGCGGCAGAACCGGGTTTACAACCCCTGCGGGGCATTGTTTCGTGGGTATGGCTTATCACAATGGCTTGGCACTGGTTTCTGTAGTGCTGTACTCTGCAGAGCCTGACCGTTGGCAAGATACCAGAGTACTTTTAGACTACGGCTTCATTAATTTCAACTTTAGAGAAATTGCAACAGAAGGCCAACTATTGGAAACCGTAATTATTGAAAACCCCCGTCTTGGGGATCCGGATACTCTTGACATTCTTTTGCCGGAAGGTCGTGTCGAACTGCTTAGTCATGCAGAATATGCATCTATCCGGCATGAAATAACTTTTGACCCTTTATTATTAGTAGATAATAACGGCGACAATACCATTTTGCGCGCACCGATAGAAAATGGCGAAACAGTAGGAAGCATAACATTCCGTACCGGAAACGAAATTATATTTTACGCCCCTGTAGTGGCGGCACGGCAAGTCCATGAGCGCACTTTCGACAGCGATATGGATTACTACATTGATATGGTTTTAAGTAATATTTTTACCCGCCGCGCTTTGCCATACTGGTTTGGCGTTTTCGGTACGCTATTTGGTATTGTGGGCATGAGCCTGGCCGTTACCATAAGTCGCAGGGCCCGAAAGCAAAGCCGCTGGGATATATCGGAGCCACGACGGTACAGAAGGTAATTATTAAGAAAGGATTAGATTATGGCCAAAAGCATGACAGGGTTTGGAAGCGGCGAATGCATTCGCTACGACAGACGCATAAAAATTGAAATAAAGGCCGTCAACCATAGGTTTAACGACGTTACAATTAAGCTGCCGCGGTTTCTAAACTATTTTGAAGATAAAATACGGCGGCGTTTGGCAGAAGACATTACCCGCGGCAAAATAGACGTGTGGGTAAACTTTGAAAGTTTCGCAAAAAAAGATGCTATGGTTAATGTGGATAACACACTTGCTGACGCTTACATCGAAGTTTTGGCAGAGTTAAGCATCCGCTACAATTTAGGACCGCTGCAGCAAAACCCCGCATTAGATTTACTGGCAAAAAACCCGGACATAATTGTATTGGATAAGTTTGGCCATTCATTGCTTTCAGAAAATGACCAGGCAGAAATTTGGGAAACATTAAGCGAAGCCCTTGAAACTGCCATATGTCAGTTTAACAAAATGCGCACCGTAGAAGGTGCTGCAATGGTAGCAGACATAGAAACCAGCCGTGTGGCGGCACAAAACATAATAGAAGAAATTATCGCCCGCGCACCCCAAGCTTTAAACGAACAGTCTGCAAGGTATCGGGAACGCCTGGAAGATTTAATCGCAAAAATGGCGCAAAGGCCTGATGAATCAAGGCTTATTACAGAGTTGGCCATAATCGCGGATAAAGGCTGCATTAACGAAGAAATTGCGCGCTTACAAAGTCATTTATCGCAATTACAAACAATGCTGCATGAAAATGATGCCATAGGGCGCAAGCTGGAATTTTGGGTTCAGGAATTAAACCGCGAAGCAAATACTATAGGTTCAAAATCCGGAGACATTGCCATTACAGCTTTAGTAGTTGAACTGAAAAGTTTGATAGAAAAAATGCGAGAGCAAGCTCAAAACATAGAATAGGTAGGTATTTATGGTAAATGCACGCTTAAAATTAATTAATGTGGGGTTTGGCAATACTGTACCTGCGGGAAGAATTGTAGCAATAGTAGGCAACGATTCATTACCGATAAAACGCAGCATCGCCGACGCTAAAGAACGTAAGCTTATAATCGACGCAACACAGGGGCGCAAGACCCGCGCAGTTATTTTTACAGACAGCGGACATGTGGTACTTAGTGCCCTTCAACCGGAAACTATAGCAAACCGCTTTACCAGTTCGCCGGAAGAACCCGCAAACCGCAGCGTAAGTTCTGCCGACGAAGCTGATGAAGTATAGATGGCTATGGATGGGTTGCTGGTTGTAATCTCGGGGCCTTCGGGCGCAGGCAAGGGAACCGTAGTAAAAAAGTTAATTTTAGAAGACGTATACGCCTTATCCATCTCCGTTACAACCCGAATGCCGCGCACAGGGGAAGTTGACGGGCGAGAGTACTTTTTCACTACAAAAGAAGATTTCGAAAAACTAAGGGACGACAACAATCTTCTTGAACATGCCACATATGTTGATAATTACTATGGCACGCCCCGCAAATATGTTGAAGAGCAAGTTGCCCTTGGCAAAGTTGTTCTGTTAGAAATTGAAGTAGACGGCGCACTGCAAGTAAAGGAAAAATTCCCGGAAGCTGTGCTTATTTTTATCGCGCCCCCATCATTGGAAGAATTAGAGCGGCGTCTTGTAAAGCGCAATACAGAAAGTGAAGCATTAATAGCGTCCAGGATAAAAAAAGCACAAGTTGAACTGGGCTTGATAAGCCATTATGACTATGTTGTTGTGAATGACAGCGTCAAATTAGCAGTAGAAAAAATTAATGCAATAGTAACGGCAGAACGGCTGCGCCGCTTCCCGAAGGCAAAGCCAAGGAAGTGTAGCAAAGATTCACTCCCTGCAGAACGGCGGAGTTTGGGGCAGAGCCCCATTATTAATTGAAAGGAAGAGGATTTATGTTAACACCATCTTATTCAGATTTAATGGAATCCATTAGACAAAGCGGTAAAGTAGACCCGCGTGTAGCAAGCCGCTACACAGTAGTTTTGGCGGCGGCAAAGCGGGCCCGTCAACTTACGGAAGGTGCAGAACCCTTAACTTACGCACCTACAGACCGGGCGGTTTCCATTGCCGTAAAAGAAATGAACGAAGGCAAGCTGCGCATAAAAGTACAGGAAGAATTAATGGACGGCAGTCAAGAGCGTATGGTAAAAGACCAATACAAATACCGCGTAATAACAGCACTTTCAAAGGATGATTTACGCGAAGACTTGAAAGACGACTACACTCCTTCACGCACTTATACCATTGAAGAGGACGACGATGTAGCCGGAAGCGATCTTTTCCCGGATGATCCCTTTGTTGTGGTAGCAGATGACGTTGACGTTGACATAGATGAGCCAAAAGACGATTTCGATTTATACGAAGATATAGACGACGAAGATATGGATCCAGAGGAAAGTTTTGACGAATAGTGCAGGCTTTGCCCTGGTTTGTGTAGACGTTTTGCATGGCGATGTAGATCGCTTGTTTCACTATGCCGTACCGCAGGGGATGGAAGTAACGGAAGGAATGCGCGTACGCGTACCTTTCGGTAAAGGAAACAAGCCTATTTTTGGCTATGTAATTGAGACTTTAAGCGCGCTGCCGGGTGATGGTGAAATAGCTATAGACAAAATTAAGGCAATAGATTCTGTGGCAGATGGCTTCCCTGTGCTTACAAAGGATACTTTGGCCCTTGCCCGCTGGATGAAAGATAAATATTACTGCACTTTGGCTGCTGCCATAAGATGTGTCTCACCAAGTACAAAAGCAGACGGGCGTTTTCCAATGGCGCGGCGCAAAAGAGCTGCGGTAAAACCGTCTGCGGTGCCGGACATTACTCTAACTCCAGAGCAGCAGCTGGCCGTTGAAAAAATTTCGGGCAGTGACACACTGACAAAAGTTTTTCTGCTGCATGGCGTAACCGGCAGCGGCAAAACGGAAGTGTACTTGCATGTCATAGAAAAAATCCTTGCAGAAGGGCGGCAAGCCATTGTGCTTGTGCCGGAAATTGCACTAACCCCACAAATGGTTAATCTGTTTACGGCCCGTTTTGGGTCCCAAGTGGCAGTAACCCACAGCAGGCTAACCGCCGGTGAACGTTTTCAAATATGGAAACTTGCTTTAGAGGGGGAAATTGAATTGGTAATTGGCCCCCGCTCGGCAGTGTTCGCGCCTTTCGCAAATTTGGGGCTTGTTGTAATAGATGAGGAACACGAGCATACCTACCATTCAGAAACCACACCAAAATATGACGCACGGGAAGTTGCAATAAAACGGGCAGAATTAGCAAACGCCACAGTTGTATTGGGCTCTGCAACGCCAAGTTTAGAAAGTTATTTTTATACCCAAAGCGAATACACAGGGCAGCAAAAATATGAACTGCTTGAACTTCCCGAGCGGGTAAATAAAACTAACCCGGATGTAACAATCCTTGATATGCGCAAGGAAATTGCACAGGGCAACCCTTCATTGTTTGCCTTGGAATTTCAGGAAGCCTTAAAAGAAACTATTGAAGCCGGGCGGCAAGCTATCCTATTTTTAAACCGCCGCGGCTATTCCTCATTTGTATCCTGCCGCTGGTGCGGCTTTGTTCTTGCCTGTGCCCAGTGCCGTGTGAACCATACATATCACGCGGACAAAAACCGTATGCTGTGTCACTATTGCGGAACCGGCACCACCCTTCCTACAGAATGCCCCGCATGTAATTCTAAGCATATAAAGTTGTACGGCATGGGTACACAAAAAATTGAGGAAGAGGTCAAGGCTCTGTTCCCGGATGCTGGCATTTTGCGGATGGATATGGACACCACCCGGGGTAAATTCGGCCATGCAAAAGTACTGGAGACTTTCCGTAAGGGCGAAGCACAAATTCTTATCGGTACGCAAATGGTGGCAAAGGGGCTAGACTTCCCCAATGTAACAATGGTCGGGGTTGTAGCGGCAGACTTATCCCTTAATACAGGTGATTTCCGTGCGGGAGAGTACACTTTCCAACTTCTTACCCAGGTATCCGGCCGCGCAGGCCGGGCTCTTCATTCCGGCAAAGTTTTTTTACAAACTTACAACCCACAGCATTACGCCATAACTTTTGCCCGTCAGGCAGATTACAAAAATTTTTATACCCACGAAATTGCCATACGCCGGGCAATGGTGTACCCACCATTTTCCCATGTGTTTTCCGTAATGTTTAGCGGCGGGTCGGAAAAAGAAATTATCCTTGCGTTGCAAAAGCTAACCGCTATAATGGAATATTGCAACACCCGTGACGGAAGAAACCGCTTTGCCATAATAGGTATTTCGCCTGCTTTTGTATCAAAAATAAAAAATCAGTTCCGCTGGAAGCTGCTTGTCAAATGCCGTGAAGAGGAACCGCTAAAAGCATTTGTACTGTACTGCATGAAAAAGCTTAGACAAAACGACCCCCTTACGGGCATAACCGTTCACCTAACCTTAAACCCAATAATGATGGAGTGATAATAATGGGACTACGGCAAGTGCGCCAGCAAGGCGATGCAATTTTGCAAAAGAAATCCAAAACCGTAAAAGAAATAACTCCTGCCATTTTAACGCTGCTGGACGACATGAAAGAAACAATGGATATAAGAGAAGGCGTAGGCATTGCCGCGCCCCAAGTAGGGATGTTAAAGCGTATTGTAGTTGTGTCCTACGAAGATGAATTTTATGAAATGATAAACCCGGAAATAATAGAGTCTGAAGGCAGTCAAGTATGTAACGAGGCTTGCCTTTCTATTCCCGACCTTTGCGGCGACATTGAACGGCCCATGAAAGTGACGGTTAAAGCCACAGACCGCAACGGTGACGAATATACCGTTACGGGTGAAGGCTACATGGCATCTGTGTTTTGTCACGAACTGGACCATTTAGACGGTATACTTTATACAGATAAAGCCGCAAATATTAGGCGGTTGGACGAAGAAGAACGGGAAGAGCGCAAGAAACGCCGCCGAAAGGATAAAGAAGAATGAAAATAATTTACATGGGTACGCCCGCCTTTGCTGTGCCTTCTCTTGAGGCGTTAGTAAAGTGTCATCAAGTTCTTGCCGTATGCACCCAGCCGGACCGGCCGGCCGGGCGCGGGCACAAGCTTGCCCAAAGCCCCGTCAAAGTTAAGGCATTGGAATACGGTTTACCGGTTTTGCAGCCGGAAACTTTACGCATTGACCAATCAAAAGAAATCCGCGCTGCGCTCAAAGCTTATAACGCGGATATTTTTGTAGTTGCCGCTTACGGGCTTCTGCTGCCTAAAGGCGTACTTAACATGCCGCCCCTTGGCTGTATAAACGTACACGCCTCATTACTTCCCAAATACCGTGGCGCGTCGCCCATACACGCGGCGTTGTTAAACGGCGATAAAAAATCGGGCATAACAATAATGCACATGGACGCAGGCATAGACACCGGCGACATGATTGTGAAAAAAGAGTTAGACATTTTACCGGATGAAAAGTTCCCAAGCTTGCATGACCGCATGGCGGTATTGGGCGCGAAAGCATTGCTGGAAGCGTTGGCTTTGCTGGAAAACGGCACCGCACCGCGCATTGTGCAGGATAACGCACTGTCTACTTACGCGCCAATGCTGCAAAAATCTGACGCGTTAATTAACTGGGAATGGGAAACAGATAAAATTATCAATATGACCCGCGCCCTAGACCCTTGGCCCGGGCCATACACTATGTACGAGGGCAAGCCGCTTAAAATATGGACGTTGGAACGGGTAGGCTTGGCAGAATTAAAGTCAAATGATAAGGCATATGTATCTAATTATAAACAACTTGGTCGCTTGCCGTTCTTGAAAAAAGAGCATAAACCAGGAGAAATTATAGCCGTTGACCCTAAAAAAGGTGTACTGGTTAAAACCGGGGATTCTGCCGTATGGGTAACTGAATTGCAAGGGGATGGCAGCAAAAGAATGGCCGCCGCAGATTACTTGCGTGGCCGGGAGATAAAAATTGGAGCAACGCTGGGTTAAGTTACTCTGCCCAATTATCTGCAATGTTTACATCGGCCTGGCAGGGTACATTTTTTAGTATCGAGTTCCCTGCTTCTTCCATTACGGACTTTAGCAAAGATGCTGCTTCAACAGCATTATTCGCCGGGGCTTCTAACAATATTTCGTCATGTACCACACCAATTATGTTTGTGCCTGTACCTTTTAAGCGTGGTATTAGTAAGCCCAGTGCTTTTTTTACAATGTCAGCCGCTGTACCCTGTACAGGAGTGTTACATAATGCAGAAAGTCCTGCATTTGAGGAAAATGTAAACTTTCGCCCTGCCATAGTTCTGCTTTCGGTTGGCGGCGATTTTTTAAGTTCACTATGCCAACGGGCAATGCCGGTATAAGCGGAAAAGAACCGTTTTCTGAAAGTTTCTGCTTGCTCTAAAGTCATGTCTACGCCATAAGACTGTGATGAATATTGCTGCAGCCCCGCCGCGCCCATTGCGTAAATTAGACCAAAATTAACAGCTTTTGCTGCTTGCCGTTCTTGGGCCGATATTGTTTCTATGGGTTTATTAAGCATTAGTGAGGCGGTTAGCTTGTGCAAGTCATCACCGTTTTTATAAGCTTTTGTCATTCTTGGGTCATTAGTCATATCTGCGGCTACGCGCAGCTCTACTTGCGAATAATCTGCAATAATGAGTTTCTTGCCGGGCGCGGAAACAAAACATGCCCTAAAATTCTTATCTCTTGGTATTTGCTGAATGTTTGGACCGCTGCAGGTCATTCTTCCGCTCCACGCCCCAAATTGTCCATAGCGTGGGTGCAACCGCCCGGTTTTTGGGTGTATCATTGTTGGTATTGGATAAAGAAAACTTGATAAAGATTTTGCCGCTTTGCGGTAAGCCGTTAGTGCGCGGACCAATGGTTGATTTGCATAGGGGGATAAATCTCGCTTAGACGTTGACTCCACTTGGATGCCATTTTTATGCAGCAGCTTCAAAATAAATGGATTGCTGTCAAAGTTATGGCTGTATACAACATCCTCACCGGTTAAAGTCATTTGTATAATTGGCCGTGATGTGTAACCGTATAAAATATTTAATGCATCGTCACGGGCCTTTACCGTTTTGGCAAGCAGCTTGTCCCATTTTTGAGTATCCAAACAAATGCCCGAATATTCTATCTGCGCAATCGCACTTGCACAGGAAAACTCTATCAAAGCTATTTCGGACAAGTTATTTTCAAAGATTTTTTCAACCATTACTTCTCTAAGCCTTAACAAAACATCAGCGTCTTTTGCCGCATACTCTATTTGTTTTTTGCTTAATTCACCGTGCCAATCGCTTTTTTGCTCGTCCTTGCTTATTGTCTCATTTAAGTAATGCAGAGCAAGCGCGTCTAAGCCAACACGGGCAGAACCGCCGGATGTCCGCAATAATTGCCCTGCAAGCATTGTATCGAATATTGGTGCCGGGTAAATGCCGATGGCCATAAAAAATTGCAAATCAAATTTCGCATTCTGAAAAACTTTTACAGAGCGCGTTTCCAAAATCTCTTTAATCAGCTCTATGCCGTCCGGCAAAAAGGTAAAGCAGTCAATAACAAAAATGGGCTGCCCGGCAGCGGCAATCTGAATAAGCCGTAGTTTGTGCATATGCGGATCCAGTCCTGTTGTTTCTGTATCAACAGCAATTACTTTTGCCTGTTTAATGTCGGAAACATAGGGCAGCAGATCCTGTGTATTGTAAATTTGCAAAATTTCCATTCAAAATCACCAAATCTATATATTATTAATTATAATACCAGCTTTTGACGCGTAAATAAACCGTGTAAAAATGATTGTGGAAATTATCGCAGATATGGTAAAATTGGCAACAATAAAAACAAAACAACATTATTGAAATGTTGCAAAGGAGAAACCCCCTATGATGTATCGTGAGTTTGGTAAAACCGGCAAGAAAATATCGGCCTTAGGCTTTGGGTGCATGAGATTACCCGAAATTAAAGTAGCCGAAATGAGCGAGGAAGAAAAACTCGCCAGAGAAGGCCTTTCCTGGTACGAGTCCCAAAGGGATGACACCTGGCAAGTAGACGAAGAAAAAGCGATTCCATTACTTAAAGCGGCGTACGACGCGGGCGTTAACTATTTTGATACCGCAATGTTTTATTGCCATTTCAAAAGCCAAGCCACCCTTGGCAAGGCCGTTAAACTTATGGACCGTGGAAAAATTATGGTGGCAACAAAGCTGCCGCTTGGGGAAGTTAGCGAAACCGCAGATTTCAGGCGTATGCTTGAGCATCAGCTTGGGCTGCTGGACATGAACTATATTGATTTTTATCATTTCCACGGCATTAATAAGCAAGGGTTTGACGAGAAAATTATGGGCTACGGCTTAAAAAAGGAAGTGCAAAAAGCCATAGACGAAGGGTTGATAAAACACATATCCTTCTCTTTCCACGGCGATGTTAAGGATATTCCACATATCGTGGAAACATTCGAGATGTTTTCATCTGTGCTTTTGCAATACAACTTGCTGGACCGTGCAAATGAAGAGAACATTAACTACCTTGCAGATAATGGCCTTGGCGTAGTTGTAATGGGGCCTATTGCCGGTGGGCGGTTATCCATGCCATCGGTATTATCGCAAAAACTGCTTGGCGATAATTACTCTACACCGGAGCTTGCAATGCGCTTTGTCCTTGGCAATAAAAATGTATCCTGCGCGTTGTCCGGTATGGGTGACACTGGAATGCTTGAAAGCAACCTGAAAATAGCGAATATGGAAGTACCAATGACAGAAGAAGATTTCCGTAAAGCCGCGTTGATGATGGAAGAGCTGAAAAAGTTCTCTGATTTGTACTGCACGGGCTGCAATTACTGCTTGCCTTGCCCAAAGGAAATTAACATACCGCATTTATTTAATGCATATACGTATCACAATGTATACGGCTTATCGGAACAAGCTAAAAACATGTGGAATGCAAACCGTGGCGCACCGGTGTCCGAATGCTCCGGCTGCGGGATATGTAATACAAAATGCCCTCAGCAAATTAACGTAGTTGAAAAGCTAAAAGAAGTTGAAAAAATTATGTTAAAATTATAAGAGCCGACAGAGCGGGAGACACTCATGAAAAAACATTTGGCCCCGGCTGCTTTAATAATTGTGTTGTTTACAATATTTGCACCGGTTAGTGCCTTTACAAACTACTTTGTGCCGCGCACCGAGGCCCCTTGCGAATACAACCATCACTTTACCACGGGCAACCCTTTTTACCTGGTAGGCCTTGGTATGCCAAATTGCACGGCTTATGCCTGGGGCAGGGCTTACGAAATTTTAGGTCACGCGCCTAATTTAAACATAGGCAACGCAAGATATTGGTTTTACAATGACGGCGGGCACCCAAACCCTTACGATAATTTTCAGCGCGGCCAAGAGCCGCGGCTGGGTGCAATTGCTGTATGGGGGGCCAGTGACCTTAATGCATTTGGCCACGTGGCTATAGTTGAAAGAATACATGAAGACGGGACCGTTGACATTAGTGAATCTTTTTGGGGCGGCGAGCGATTCATGTTTACACAAAATGTGGACGTCCGGAATTTGGGAGCATGGAGGCCGGAACCGGAATGCCGGAACTTCCTTGGGTTTATTTATTTATGCAGCGTATATACACCGCCGCCGGAGCGGATACTTCAACCGGAAGAGCCATCGCAGCCTTCGGAAGAGCTGATAATGCCGGACATAATTTTGCCGCCCCCTATTCGTATCATGCACTTTGTAATAGGCAGCAGATACTTCATAGACAGCGGTATGCCGCATGTATTGGAAGCCGCGCCGTTTATCGAAAACAACCGTACAATGGTACCCCTTCGCGCTATAAGTGAAGCCCTTGGGGCAAAAAACCTTAGCTTTAACGCAGGTGTTATAACCTTTGATATTCACGAACAAACTTTTACAATGGAAGTCGGACAGCCGCTGGCGGGCGATATGGGTATACCTATTATTGTTGATGGGCGCACATTTGTACCATTGGCGTACATCATAAACGAAATGGGCGCGGAAGCCCGTTGGGACAGGGATACTCGTGCCGTTTATATTTATATCAAGCAGGACATATAAAACGCGCTTACGCGCGCGTTTCGTAAAAATTAGTACCCCCTGATATCAGGGGGTACTAATTTTTACTCATATCTTAATGCCTCAATTGGGTCAAGCTTTGCCGCCTTATTGGCAGGATAAAGCCCAAAGAAAATGCCAATTGCCATAGAGAACAGCATACTTCCTATAACAACAAACGGCGAAATTATAAGCGGTGCGTCAATAAATGGGGTAAGAAGAGCACCTGCCACAATGCCAAGTAGCATCCCAATAATTCCGCCAACCAACGCGATAACCAACGCCTCTACAACAAACTGCGACTGAATATGGAAATTCTTTGCGCCCAGAGCCTTACGTGTACCAATTTCCTTTGTCCGCTCTGTTACGGAAACCAGCATAATATTCATTACTCCAATTCCGCCAACCAACAATGAAATTCCTGCAATAAAGGCAACCGTAAGATTGATTGTATTCACCATACCTGTAACTGCGTCCAACATTGATGCCCAATTTGTTACACTTATACGCCAATTTTCATTGTCTACATAAAGAATATCAAAGAACGTCTGAAGCATATAAGTCACGTCATTCACATCATACCCCGTCGCGGCCAATACTGTAATGGAGGTAAAGTTCTGTTCTATTAAGTCCTGTCTTGCTGTGGTCAATGGGATATAGAAAGGCGTGGGAGTATCTTCTCTTGCAGCTAAACCTACAAAGCCCATAGGCTCATATTCGTATATCCCAATAATGGTATAAATCTCGATATTTGTTGGCATAAACAACTTAACCTGCTGGCCTATAGGATTAGTACCATGAGGGAATATCCTTTCAACAAACCAGTCGGAAACTACTGCGACATTGGCCGTTTCCTGCAGGTCGGCATCGGATATAAGTCTTCCGTACAGTAAATTTAAATTTTCAGCAATTAAATGGTCGGTATTCACGCCGTGTATCCTAACATTCGCTTCACGTTCGTCATCTCTGACTACACCAAGCCCCCTGGAATGATTAAGTGACACGCCCTCTATCTCATTAGAGAAAAGAGTCCGCATATCGGCGATCATCTGGTCGGTTATTAAATCTTCGGACAACGGCGTATCGCCTCGGATACTTCTGCCCGCCGGCTGCATAAGCTGGGCGAAAGGATCATCTACATTATCAACTTCATAACGGCTTCGTTCCTGTACGCTTACACTAATACTATTCACGCCAAATACCGCCAAGTCTTCCTGAACGACGGCAGTCATACCGTCACCAAGGATAACAATGGTAATTATTGACATGATGCCAATTATAATTCCAAGCATTGTAAGCAGCGCACGCATTTTGTTTGCACGCAGCGACGAAAGTGCCAATAATGCATTTTCTATAATCATAAAGCCTCAACCCATCTTAGTTGTTTTGTCGGAAATAATTCCCCATCACTAGTGGTTATGATTCGTGGGGTAAGTTTTATTATAGTTACAAATAATAATAACACAAGAAAAAAATAATTTACGTGCATCAAATACATAAAAAATTAATTTTATTTTAACATAAAATTAATTTTTCTGTAACTTTTCCCCTCTATGTTATGGCTTCTCCATACTTTTAGTATCAGGCAGGGTGCAATAAATAGCCAAAAACAATTAGTTTATCTTTTATATAAACATTTTGTTGACAGCATCCAAATCGTAATATATAATTACATTTGGTTCGACACAAACTTACAATATACACATTGCAGAGTTACAGAATAGTCTGCGTAAATCAAAAAATAGGTAATCGTCAAAAATTTATAATTATATCGTAACCAAATTTTAAAGATTGTAATTATATTTACATATATGGCGAAATGGTTTTACAGGTCAAAATTTCTGAAATTAAAACCTACGAAAGGTCTGTGGTTAAGTAATATGACAATACCAATTGCAATCGTTGGAATGGGCGCAATATTGCCTGGCGCAATGGATTTAAGTGAATGTTGGAGTAATATTTTAGCAGCAAAAGACTGCATTGATGATATTCCAAGTCTCTATTGGGATATTGAAGACTTTTATGATCCAAACCCTTTAGCTCCTGATAAATCATACAGTTATAAGGCAGGGGCTATTGGTGAAGCAGAGTTTGACTCTATCGGTTTTGGAATTTCACCATTGGCAATGGAATCAATTTCTGTAGAACAGCTTTATGCCCTTGTTGTGGCCAGACAAGCTCTTTTAGATGCAGATATGATAGGCGCAAATGCGAGAAAATTTAATCGTGAAAAAACCGGAGTTATTTTAGCTGCAGGAATTGGTAAAAACGCTTTTTCCCTTTCGCGCAGACAAGATATTCCGCGGACAAGAAAAATCCTTGAAAATTCAGGGGTACCTGCCGAACTTATCGAACGGATACTTGAACGACTAAAAAATGTTGAAATTGAGTGGACCGAAGACAGCGAACCGGGTTATCTTGCGAATGTAACAGCCGGTAGAATTGCAAGCCGTTTCGATTTTAACGGAACAAACTGTGCTGTGGACGCTGCATGTGCCTCAAGCTTAGCTGCTCTAAAATTTGCAGTCGGCGAGTTGTACAGCGGTGATTGTGATGTTGTTCTTACGGGGGGAGTTAACCTTGATTTAACTGCTTCCGCATTTATATCGTTTTGTAAAACGCCGGCAATCTCAAAAATTGGCATAAGCCGTCCTTTTGACGCAGACGCAGACGGCATGATTCTTGGTGACGGCGTCGCAATGGTTGTACTTAAACGCCTAGAGGATGCAGAGAGAGATAACGATCGAATTTATGCGGTAATAAAGTCTGTAGGCTCATCGGGAGACGGCCGTGCAAAAAGTATATTTGCACCTACAATGGAGGGTCAATCAAAGGCTCTTATGCGTGCGTACGAGAAAACAGATGTACATCCGTCTACTATAAGCTTAATTGAGGCCCACGGTACAAGCACTCATGTGGGTGACGGTTGCGAGTTGTCAACTTTAAAGCGTTTCTTTGAAGGCAGCGGTGCCGAGCAAAATGCCATTGCGATTGGAAGTATAAAAAGTCAAATAGGACACACACGACTGACAGCGGGAATGGCGGGGCTTATAAAAACAGCATTATCCCTTTATCACAGAACTATTCCGCCTACCTTAAATGTGTCAACTCGCAGAGCCGACATGATCGAATCTGCTTTCTATACGACACCGGCAGCAAAACCGTGGACAACAAGTAAGAGATGTAATATTCGAAGAGCAGGAGTCAGTTCCTTTGGGTTCGGCGGAACAAATTTCCATACTGTTTTGGAGGAATACAAAGGAGATTCTAATAATTGGCGAAGGTTGCACAGGATACCTTCGGGCATATGCTTAGATGCCTCCGACAGCAATGAGTTAATAGCTGTATGCGAGAGTTGGATAGAATATCTTAATACAGAACCGGCAGCATATGATGTGCTTTTAGACAGCCAAAGAGATGTCAAAGAGATCTCCGGAGACAGGCCGCGTATAGGCTTTGTGTCCGGGAACGCAGATGAAGCTAAACATAAACTTCGTGTTTGCGCAGACATGCTTAAAAAGAGCGATACCCAAAATATAGAGGAAGCTCATCTTGAAGCTGAAGGCATATATTTTCGCACAAAAGGTATTGCAGAAGACGCTAAAGTAGTAACTTTGTTCCCGGGGCAAGGTTCGCAATATATAGGAATGATGGACGAGATTGCAAGAGATTATCCTGAAATGTCCGAGTTCCTTGAACTTTGCGGACATACACTGGAGTCACGCGGGCTTAGGCCAATTGCTGATATTTTATACAGCGGCGATTTGAAAATTTCACAGATGGAAGCTGAAGCGTCCTTAAAAGACACAAAATATACTCAGCCTGCTCTTGCCGCTGTATGTGGCGGTATGTACGAAATTTTAAGAAACCGAGGGTATACGGAAGACTTCATTATTGGACATAGCTTTGGCGAGATTGCGGGGCTTTGGGCGAGTGGCGTTATCGATAAAGAAGCATTTATAGAGGTAGCCTGTGCCCGCGGACATGCCATGTCAGAAGTATTATGTGAAACCGGCATGATTGCTGTTTCAGGAGACATAGATTCTTGCAGAAAATGGATTCAAGACTATGATAACTTATATATTGCAAATGAAAATAGCGATTTGCAAACCGTGGTATCCGGCAATATGGAACAAATTAAAAAGTTTGCCGCCAAGCTTAGCGAAATGAATGTTGTCAATACAATACTTAAAGTATCCCAGGCGTTTCATTCTCCATATATGACTGATGCGAATAAAGCATTTTGCAAAACAATTGACAACACAAAGTTTTCTGCTCTAAAAAAGAAACTTTACAATGGCGCGTCAAGCAAATTCTATAAACAGCAGGCAGCTTTAGTGAAAGAAACACTCGCTAAGCAAATGGAACTGACCGTGCATTTTGCCGGATGCATCCGTGATGCCTATAAAAAAGGGGCCCGAGTTTTTATTGAAATAGGCCCGGGTAAGGTTTTAACAAATTTGACAAACAAAATCCTTGAAGGCAAAGAATATTATGCTCTGGCCGTTAACAGGCTTGGCAGGCGTAAAAATGTGCATGTTCAACTTGAAGAGACCCTTGTTCACCTCAGGGTGTTGGGTGTTAAGGTTGGCGGTGATTTATACCGCATGAGTACATCGGAAGTATATAAAAGTGAAAAGCCGAAATCATCCTATGTAATCAACCCAATGTTGTATATGACACCTAAAAAAAGAGAAGTTGCAGAGGCGGCCATTGAAGTAATAGACCCTTTATACGATTTTGTGCCGGTTCACTCTGCTGAAAGTAATGAAAACATAAGCGTACTCAAAGAGGAAGCCAGCCCCTATTACGAAGTTACTACTTTAGGGAATTTTTATGATCTGGGAGGAGAGTTAGAAATGCGAAAAGATGCAATGGAGTCAATTTTTGACTTACAAAGCTTAAACACGAAAGCTTTAGAGAATTTCTTAACTTCACAAGAAAATCAAATTAAAGTATTCAAGGAATTGTTTACAGGTTCAGCCGGAAGTCCTGCCTCAAGCGATGCCTTAAAGTTGATAGGTGCTTTCCAAAATAACAGTCTTAGAGCGTTTGAGGCCTATATGCATGGGCAGCAAGGAATCATGGGCGGCATTGCCACAATGCCCAAAGAAAATGCTGTCTACAGACAAATAGAGCCGCAACCCATCGAATACAATGAATATTCCTCTAATGATGCCGTAACTCATGTAGAAAAGGATATCCATAAAGACATGCCTTTAGTACGCAGAGCTGAGAGCATTGTGTTAAATAATACAGTTTCTGAGCCAACACCTGTATCTGTGCAAGCTATAGAAAATGTTGCGGCTTTGGAAAGGCCACCGGTTCAAAACAGTGCACCTGCCCTGACAGGTTTCGATCCTGTGGCGATGATTATCAGGATAATAAGCGAAAAAAGTGGCTATCCCGAAGAGTTGTTGGATGCCGACATGAATATAGAGTCCGATTTGGGAATTGACTCTATAAAAAAGATTGAAGTTTTCTCGGAATTAAACAAGCAAATTCCCGGCGGGCTTGACAATGACGATGTAGAAGCCATTGCAATGCTGCAAACTATAAGCGAAATCGGTGATTATATACTAAAAAAAAAGTAATTTCGCCTAAAATGCAAACAGAGCGAATGATTAAGCGTTATGAAGTCGCTTTAAATAGCGTTCCTGTGGAAACCAATCCAATAAAACCTGTCGGCAATGGAGTGGTTATAGTAAATTTGGATGCCGATGGAGTAGCTCAATTTGTTGCACAGAAATTAAAAAATAGAGGTTATCAAGTGGTTTTTTCGGTTATGCCTGAAATAAAACCGAAAGACACAGGAGACTTTAGCTCGTATTCAATTTCATGCGATAACGAAAATACCATTGAGGAACTCTTTAATCAGGTTACAGAAAAATTTGACCAACCTTTAGCAGGGTTTATACACATTGCTTCAAAAGAAAACTCTAAAGATAACGACATATTTTCTAAACGCGAAAGAAATATTTTAAAAACAATATTTTTATGCGCAAAATACTTTGTACGTACCCGGCAAAAAGAGAACAGTTTTTTGGTAAGTGCTGTCCGTATGGATGGCAATCTTGGGCTTGAAACAAGCAGCAACATTATTCAAGGAGGACTATTTGGCTTACACAAGTCCCTGGCAATAGAAAGCGAAGGCAGCTTCTTAAGCAAAGCTATAGACCTTGCAATAGAACTGCCTCCGGACAAAGCTGCCGATTATCTTATTGAAGAAATTTTTGACACCGGTTATGAAAAACAAGAGGTCGGCAGGACTATAGACGGTAAACGCAATACACCGACATTAATTGAAAGATATGTTAATACCGATGTACGCGACACTGCGTTAACACAAAATGATGTACTGCTTGTAACCGGCGGGGGCAGAGGCATTACGGCTAACTGCATTATTAATCTTGCAAAGGAATGCGGCTGCGGATTTGTTTTACTTGGGCGTACAAGCTTGAATCAGGACGTCAGTTGGGCCGAAGGCATACGAGATAAAGTTACTTTGAGAAAAATGGCAATGGACAGGTTGAGAAAAAATAATCCCAAAAGTGTGCCAAAGCCTTCAGAGATAGACAAGATGGTAAACAGCGTACTTCATCACGCGGATATAATGGATACGATTAACGCGATTAAATCTGCAGGCGGAAGAGTCCTTTATGAGGCCTGTGATGTACGTGACACAAAGCTGCTTAAGCAAGTTATAGAAAAAAGCGAGCAAGAACTGGGAAGTATTACGGGGCTTATACATGGCGCAGGTAATATTGAAGATAAAAAAATTCAACGCAAAACAGTTGACGATTTTGATAATGTGTTTGGCTCAAAAATAGAAGGGCTTGAAACTTGTTTAAACTGTCTTGATACAGGCAAGCTTAAATACTTGGTTTTATTCAGTTCAATTGCGGGATACTTTGGAAATGCCGGACAAAGCGATTATGCCATGGCCAATGAAGTTATGAATAAGTTTGCGTATTGGCTTAAACGTAAGCAGCCTTTCTGTAAAACAGTATCTATTAACTGGGGATTATGGGATGGAGGAAGCATGGTAAGCGACTCTATCCGAAGTGCGATTAAAGACACCGAACTTCGTTTGATTCCGTTAGAAGTCGGCAGCGAATACTTTGTAGAGCAGTTTTTATACGAGAAGGACTCTACTTCTTGTCAGATTATTATTAACTGCAGTAATCAATTAATAAGACCCAAAATAGATATTCCAGGTATGCAAGCTTTAAGCAGTCATAAGAAATAAGGAGGACACGTGGACAATATTGCAATTATCGGCATAGGATGCCTTTTTCCTGATTATGCTGACAAGGATAAATTTTGGAACACTATTATAAGTGGAGGCAACTTCTTGTATCGCGATCAATTTTTAGAGACCGATATAGAAAGAAGCGGCCTACCCTATTCAGGTTCAGATTTTTTTAAAGGACGTCTTTCAGATGCAGAACTAGAAGAACTTACTCCTTTCGGTGAACTATTCAAATGGTGCGCTTACGTTACGGACGAAGCTATGAAAGATGCAGGTTATTTCCATGCTAAAGAAAAATTTGGACGCACAGGCATGGTGGTCGGAAGCGTAGCACAAACCATTAGCGATCAAATTGATGTTATGCATCCTTTTTTCACGAAAACTGTAGCAAAGGAAGTAAATGCAATTTTAGGAGGAGAGAAGTTTTCTCATTGCTATTCTCCGAAAAACGAAAATTTAAGAATCGAAAGTCTTTTGGCAGATACCGAACCTGTTAGATACATTGCTCAGAAACGCGGCTTTGGCGGGCCCGTAATTATGTTTAATGCGGCTTGCGCATCCCCGCTATATGCAATTAAGCTGGCGTCTTTTTACCTTAACTCCGGGGAAGCCGATATTATGATTGCCGGATCTCACTGTTCCAACGAAACAGTTGCAGGTATATCCGGTCTCTTTGACACATTCGGTATATTGTGCGGGGTTGGCGAAAGCCTTCCTATGGACAAAAACTCAAAGGGCCTGATTACCGGTTCCGGTGCAGGTGTTTTTGTGCTTAAACGCCTTGCAGATGCGGAACGTGACGGTGACAATATTTTGGCGGTTGTCGAAAGCATTGGCTGCTCCAATGATGGGGGAACCGGCGGCGGTATGTTGAGCCCGTCTGCTATAGGCCAAATCGAAGCATATGAAGCAGCATATACAGGCGGCCTTTCACTTGACATTGATTATATCGAATGCCATGCAACAGGAACGACAGCAGGCGACAAGACAGAAATAGAGTCTATCGAACGCTTTTTTGGCTATGACTACAGTCTTGGCGGGTCATCTTCAGGCTCGCGCCCTATGCTGGGTGCATTGAAGGGCAGTACCGGGCATTTTTTCACCGCTACAGCTTGCGCATCAATTGTAAAAGTTATAATGGCAATGCAACATGAAATAATTCCGGCGACTATTGGCGTAAATGACCCGATATGTGAAGGGATTCTATTAGAAAACACCCCTTGGAAATCCGGAGAAAAGCTGAGAAGAGCGGGCATTAACGCCTTTGGTTTAGGCGGAATCAACGCACACCTTGTTATTAGCGAATATAGGGGACAAAATCTGCCTGCACCACAGGCCCCTGTCTCTGTAAATCAGAACGATAATCACGCCGGGACAGATTTGGCAATTACCGGAATGGGTCTTCACATAGGCAAATTTAAATCTGTAGAAGAGTTTTTACAAGGGCTTTTATCTTCAGATACTGCGTTTGCACAAGCCGACGACGACAGGTTCAGAGGGCTAAATAAAGACAAGGCCTACATGGATGCTCTCGGTCTTTTAGAAATGCCAAAAGGTTCATATTTAAACAATCTTAACTTTGATACAATGCGCTTTAAAATGCCCATAGTAGGCGACCCGTATTTTCTGCGAAGAGACATGTTAATGCTTGAAGTGGCAGCAGAAGCCCTTGACGATGCAGGCGTTCAAGCGGGCTCATCACCGCGTACCGCCGTAATTGTTCACTCTGCACCGGACTATACGGATCAGCTCTTTATGGCCAGTGTCGAGCTTAAAGACAGCATACTCGAGAGCCTTAAAGAAACTTGCCCCGAACTAACTGATGCTCAAAGACAAGAAGTTGTACGAATACTAAAAGAAAACGAAGCCACAAGAGAAAGTGCTGATAATGTACCCGGTATGATTACAAATATCAGAGGATGCCGAATATCAGCTCATTGGGGATTCAGTGCCCCGTCTATTACAATTTTTGAAAGAGAAATATCAATACTGCGTTGTTTAGAGCTTGCCAGATTCTTCATTTCAGAAGGAATCGCCGATCAGGTAGTTGTTGGGGTGTCATCGTTCTCGGGCGAACTTGAGCATATTTACACTCAAAAAGAGTTAGGTGCTATGGATCTTATGTTAGAACATGGCATTGCAGAGGGCGCAGCTGCTCTTGTTCTTAAGTCCAATGAGGCCGCAACTAAATGCAAGGATAGAGTCTATGCAGTTATCAACGGGCTTGGGATTTCAGGTGTATCTCAGGATACTAAAGCTAATGTGGAAACTGCTATTGGAAAAGCTATAGAAGAAGCCAATATAGGCAAGGGCGATGTCCATGCCGTAGAAATACCTAAAAGCTATGACTTGGAACAAAGAAGTTTAGTTGAACAGTTTTGCTATAAAAAATATAAAAAGTATTTGGACAGCAAATCTTTCAATGTGTTGGACATAGAAAGCTATTTGGGGTTTGGTTTCAGTTTATCTACAGCCGCGTCCATTATTCGCCATGCACTTCAGCTGCATTTATCTCGTGTGTTTATGCCTAATTCAAAAGAAAACCTAAAAACAACAGGTAAAAAACCCGCATCTCTTGTTACAAGCTACGCCAAAGAAAAGCTTTTTGGCTGTGTCGTTATGACGCAAAGCAGCAGCAACGAACACAGGGATAGAAAACTTGTTTCACAATTTATACCTATTCCCATTCCCTTTGATTCTGTCAGTGAGCTTGATGAGCGATTACAAGTATTAGAAGCGGCGTTAGAAAAAAAAGGATTAAAACAGCTTCATGCACAATCTTGGCTTGAATACCGTAATGCATGTACTGCGAAGGGCAATGGCATGAGCCGGGGAGCAGTTCTTCTGTGCGATTCAAAAGAAACATTGCGTGATGAGATTAGTAAGTTGCGGCGTTGCGTTTCAGATAACACTTCTTTCGTCGGTTCCGATCTTGAAATCGACTCATTTGGTTTTGTAGAAGACGAAAACATGGATGAGACGCTTAATATTTTTGCCGAGCAGTTTGGCATTTCAAAGGAAATACTGTCCTCTATAGGGGTCAGTAAAGCACTCCTTCTGTATAAGCCTGCTAAATATTTGATGAGTTTAGGCTCGAAGCTCATGCTGCATGGAATCTCATTTGATTATGATAAGTTTTTTAGCAATTTCGATTTCTATATTCTTAACAAGCCATCCTATATCAGAAAAATACCTACCGGAATGCCAAATTTTTTGGAGAAGCTAGGCTCAGAAGAAAACAGAAAAAGAATACAAGCATTGGCCGCGAAATCGTATCAACTCCCAGAGGGTTCAATCCCAATAGCGGCAATACCTAAGTTTCATAAAGGGCAAAAAAGTAATACGCTTATTACAAATATAAGTAAATATTATGAAAGCTTAAATGGCAGCAATTATGTTGCGCCAGAAAATCAAATGATTGGGAAATTACTTTCAGCCGCACGCTGCGGTGGGATGTATGGTTTAGGAGAAGTTATTACTGAACTTGACTTGCATGAGAATCATCGGATATTTGAGCTGAACGCCGACAAAAGCATATCATTGTCGAAGACGTTGCTTTTAGAAGCAATAAATCAAACTCATGTATTGTATGCAATTAATGCAGGATATTTCACAGATGGAGATTCTCATATTGAATATAGCAATGAGACGCCTGCTAAAATTAAAGTCCCAATTAGCAATATCAAGACTGTCATGCGAAATGAACTGTATGTCAAATCAATCAAAGAGCATTGTGGACAAATTGAAATTATTTCAACCTGTAATGTGTTTTTGGAAGATGTATGTGTTTATAAAACAAATAATGCAGTGATTGTAATTAGCTCTAAAAAATCTAGTAAGTAAAAAGGACTGATTAAGAAATGAAAATCTTATTTATCAATCCAGCGATAAGCATAGAAGAGCCTGATGCTATTTGGGCATCGTCACTTAAGCACAATTTGTTTGGAAAGATGAGTTTTATTCCAAGAGCCGCACCTATGGTGTTAGCGGCTGTAACGCCTCCTGAATACAGCTTTACTTACTTGGACGAAGATATTGATGAGTTGCATTTCGATAAGGTCGATGCTGACCTTATTGCCATCACAATGATGACAGTTCAAGCCAAGCGAGCCTATAATCTTGCCGATGAATTCAGGCGAAGAGGTTATCCTGTTATTTTGGGAGGAATCCATGCATCATCATGCCCGGATGAAGCAGCACTTCATGCTGATGCAATTTGTGTCGGCGAAGGTGAAAACTCTTGGCCTGTTATGCTGGATGATTTTGCAAAGGGGAGACTGAAAAAATTCTATCATGCAAAAGATTATCCCCCTGTAACGAAACTAAGCTCTCCAAGAGTCGATATTGTTAATCATGACTCATACTCTGTCTTTCCGCTCCAAGCTACAAAAGGATGTCCTTATCACTGCGATTTCTGCTGCATATCATTTTCAAGCGGCCACAAATATAGGACAAAACCCATAGAGCAGGTTGTGGCGGAAATAAAAGAGCTTGAGAAGTACAACACAGGCATCCTTAAAAAGCGTTACAATTTCAATGATGACAATTTATATGTTGATAAGGAATATACAATCAAATTGTTTAAAGCCATTATACCCTTAAACATTCAATGGATGGGAATGGGTTCAATTAACACCATACAAGATGAAGAAGTTGTAAAGTTAATGGCACAGAGCGGTTGTAGAACCTACGCTATAGGGTTCGAATCAATATCTGAAGAGAATCTGCAAGAGGCTAAAAAGAAAAACAGTTCCGTTGCGGAATATAAAAAAGCAGCTCAAGTTTTAATTAAACACGGTATTATTCCGGCAGGCTATTTCATTTTTGGGTTTGAGCATGACGATATGGATTCTTTTAAACGTACAATAGATTTTGCAATTGAAAACCGCATTATTAATCCGTACTTTAACATTCTTACTCCATTTCCCGGCACTCAGCTGTATGAGCGCATAAAGGATAGGATATTTGATTGGAATTGGAGCCATTATGGCTCTCTGAAATGTGTTTACCAACCGGCAACGCTTTCACCGGAGCAATTGGTAGCAGGTTCTTACGGAGCTTCAAGAGAGGTTGCCAGACTTGATATACTTAAAAATCATCTAAAGTATTTTTGGTCACATGGCCCTTGGGAGAAAAACCCCAAACTCAAATTTAAAGATAGATTATTTCTTATAATACTTGCGCTAAAAATATGGGGCAAAAAGGAACAAAGAAAATTTCTACTTTGGGCAGCATTTAACTCTGCCGCTACCGACACATATCAAATTGTCGCAACAGTGACATTTTATGATATGGCAAAAAGATTTGTAGTGTAAATTACATGATGTATGAGAGGTTAACTTCATGGCAAAAGTTGAACTAGCAATTATTGGCTTAGGTTTTCACGCAGGAGAATTTAATTCGGTTGAAAACTTTATGAAAGGTCTTATGATGTCAAAGCAGGCTTTTCATCCGGGTTTGAAAGATAATGAGTCTTATCTTTCAGATAAGGATGAGCTTATTAACAAAACTGTTTCAGAAGCTCTGGAGGACTCTAATCTTTCGATGGGTGAGAGAAAGGATACAGCGTTTATTTTGCATTGTGCTTCTTCTCCGGAAGAAAAATTGTTTTGTATCGGCGGAGAGTCAGCACTTGTTTCATCTAATTTTAATTTAGGCGGCCCTGCCTATACCATTTATGACGGAGAAAATTCCATATTTCGCGGGTTATCACTTGCAGAACACTTAATCATGGAGAAATTAGCCTCTACCATTATAGTCTGTATGGCTCCGCCTATTGATGGTACGCAGGATAAAGCTGAAGGTTCTGTAGTTTTAATTCTAAAAGAAAAAACCCTTGCACTTAGAAACCATAATAAAATTTATGCTGCAATAAGCGGGCTTAAAATTGGCGAAGGTATGGCAGCGGAAGGGTTGCAAAATGAAGATTTTGTGGCCGGTGAACTTGTTCACTCTCTAAATATCGCAGCCATCGGAAAGGATGATTTACGCACTATTGAAATTTCAGGGAAAGGATGCTCTAAATATAGTCAAACGATTAACACTGTTTGCAGGAAGAGGCTTGAAAACAAATTGAGAAAAGATAACCTCTTTTATTCTGATACGGACAGCTGGTTTGGAAGCGGGACAAACATTTCAGTTGCGGCTTCGTTTGTGAAGCAAGCTTTACAGCTGCTCTTTTTTCATATTTTCATTTACAGTCCCGAAACCGCAGGTGCCCCGGGCTTTTTCATAGAGCGTGACCCTTCCATGTGGATTAACCAGGGGAAAAGAGAGCGGCTGCTATTACATCTGATTCAAACGACTATCAGACAGGCGGATATGTCGGTTTTGCGGTGTTGACGGAATGCATTGATACAATGCTGGAAGACAATGGTTGTGATTGCGATTTGGCACTGTTGCCTCTTGCATGTAATAGTCCTGATGATTTGTGTCTTAAGCTTATTGAGCTGCAAAAAAAGCTTAAATCACCGAACGGGATTAAAAACATTTGGAATGACGCATGGAAAGAGTATAAAGCTACTCATATGTTATCTTCATATACTGCAGTTTTGGCGTTCGACTCAAAAGATGGTCTTGATAAGGAGATTGTATCCTTACTTTCTGCAGTGGGAAATTTAGACGGCAGCAAAAACTTTAACTCTGACTTCCGTTATGAAAGTACACAGGGTTCACACTTTACTGCCGCACCTTATGGTAAAGATGCAAAAGTAGTCTATATGAATCCGCCGGGCAGTGCGCAGTATCTGTTACTTTTCTTTGAAATGCTTGCACTTTTCCCAAGTTACCGAAATAGATATGCAAATTTCCTTAACAGCAAGTTCTTTAGCGAGATAGATAAAATGGATTTTCGATTTGGAAGATTTGCTATAGAGATGTGCATGATTGGTATTGTAAATACAATTGCACGCGAACGTCTTGGTTTATCACCTCATATTTTGACCGGCGCAAGCCTTGGGGAAATTGCTTCATTATTCTCTTATGACTGCATTGATCACAATCTTGAAGGTGGGCATGATCAATCGACACTTAAGCTTCTAAAAGCTTTCAATGAAGTATACACATATCGCAGCTATGATATGACTATAAGGTATATAAAAGCTCCGCTTACAGCGATAAGGGAAGCTCTTATCGGATCACATTGGGAGAATGACATTTATATCCTTCTTGAAGCTTCGCCTGGGGGTGCTTTTATAAGTGGACGCCCAGAGAAAATTCAGCTTATGCTTGAAGAAACTGGTTTTATTAATTGGGTACTAGATCTTAATTCTCATGTACACACCCCAATACTTGACCAATTTTATGAATATTTGTATAACACCGCAATTGAATGCAAAAACACCTTTAAGCCCGATCTTGATGTACAGATTTACAGTGCGTACTATAGAAAGCCGGTTGAAAATACCGTTGAAGCCATAGCTGAGTATGCTGCTTCTGTACTAATTAAGCCCTGTTATTTTTATGGCCTTTTGGAATTGGTTTATGAAAGGGGCAGCCGCGTATTTGTGGATATGGGTACGGGCGGAAGCTGTTTAGCATGGGCACAAGAGACATTTGCGGACAGAGATACCCTTTGCTTTTCAATATATCCGTCATTTGTAAATTCCAAAACAAGCATACTGCTGACTTCTGCAAAGCTCATATCTAACCGCGTTAATATTGATTTGGATGCCCTGGTAAACTCTTTTAAACATTCATTTATGGAAAGCTGTGAAGATTTTAACAGTGTTGCAACAGTTGTTGAACCTTTAGAAAAATCTCAAGATGCGGCATTAACCCCAAAGCCCGTTACCAGCGATAATGTACAAAGTAATGTTCAAAGAACAGTTTTTGGAGTACCGAAGTACAGGCACAAGGGTTTCTATAATAATGCGTATGCATACAGCTTATATCTGGAAAACGAAAAGCTCTTACTTGCAAAAATAAGGCAAATGCAGCAAAAATCTAAAGCTTATGTATGGGATTATCATGACATATTAGAAATTACAGGCGGTGCGCCTTCGAAGATTTGGGGCAAGCGTTACAGCAGTCTTGACTCATTAACAAAACGCGCAAGGATGCCATTGCCCCCATTCATGTTTGTTACCAGGATTATCAATATTGATGCTGAGTTTGGGGAATTCAAGCCCTCATCCATAGAAATAGAGCTTGACATAACGGATGACTGTATCATGATGATGTCTCCAAGCACAATTTCATATGTCCTTTTAACAGAATCATCACATGTTGCGATTTTCTTGTTGGCATACATCGGTATAGATTTACTCTATGATGGAGAAGTAAGTTATCGAATATTAAACACTCAAGAAGCCCTGCATAGCGACTTCCCTATTAAAGGGGACACAATACGCGCTAAATTAGAGTTTGTTGAGTTTACAAAAAATGGTTCAACTACTCTTATAAAATCAAAATTCATTTGTCATAAAAAAGATGAACTTTTGATGACCATGGATTTAATGGGCGGGTTTTTTACAGAAGATGAGCTTCGAAACACAAAGGGAATCTTACCTTCTATAAAGCCGAATCTAAAAAAGGTGAAGCCTTTATTAACTAAAATGAAGCCGCTTAAGAATCTTAAATTAGATTTGGATGCGTTTTATAACGGGAAATACGGTGCAAAAATATATCCGACCCGTACATCGGCTGAGGCAGAGTACCTATATGTACATCCGAAAATTAGGATGCTTGATAGAGTTACGACAGTTGATTTTGAAGGCGGTGACTACGGATTGGGCCTGATTGTTGCCGAAAAGGATGTTAGTGAGAATCATTGGTCTTTTGACGTACACTTTAAAAATGACCCTGTGTTTCCGGGCAGCTTGCTTGCAGAGGCCGGAAATCATATTCAATTGGTGTTTGCGTTGAATGCAGGCTATATCGGTGACGGCAACTATATTTTGAGATGTAAAAATGGGCTTCTTATTAAGTCAGTATTTAGGGGACAAGTACGACGTGTTGAGTCCGTACTGCGCTTCGAACAGCATTTTAAAGAAATCACGGAGACTGATACAGGGGTTATTATAGTATCGGACAGTAATGTGTTTTGGCAAGGAAGTCATATATCCAGAACAGAAAACCTTTCTTTAGTGATTGAACAACGATAAGCTATTTTTTAGTAGGGAGTATGATAAAATTGAAAAAAATTGTTTTTATTCATCCGAGAAGTAAGTTACAAATTGAGTATTGGTCTTCCGAGGTGTTAAATTTACTAATGAACCGTGCCACATCTTCGTCACTAAAATTGGCACCGATGATTTTTGCAGCTATAACACCACCCATTTACGAATTTATCTATGTGGATGAAGAAATTGAAGAGATCGATTTTCAGATGGATGCAGATTTAGTTGCCATTACAGCCATGACGGGGCAGATCAATCGTGCTTATGAGATAGCCGATCAATTTCGCAGTGCGAAAATCCCTGTTGTAATTGGTGGGATTCATGCATCAGTACTTCCGGATGAAGTGGGCCAGCATTGTGATGTAGTTATGATTGGTGAAGGTGAAAATATATGGCCGGCAATGCTTGAAGACTTTGAACATGGAACACTTAAGAAAGTTTATGCAGCCAAAGACTACCCCAAAGTGGAGTATCTCCCAAGCCCCAAAATTGATGTTGTTAAACATGAACATTATTTAATGTTCCCCTTGCAAGCCACTCGCGGATGTCCTTATGAATGTGAATTTTGTTCGATTAAACACTCCGCAGGGCATCATTACCGAATGAAGCCAATAGAGCAGGTTATTGCCGAAATTAAGGCGTATGAAAAATATAATAAAAAGACCTTTGGGGTCTATAAAAAGAGTTATGTTCTGGTTGATGATAATCTGTACGTTAACCGGGAATATGCCAAGAAGCTGTTTACTGCTATGAGTGAGCTTGATATTTCTTGGATGGGCCAAGGAACTTTAGATACTGCATTTGATGAAGAAATACTTACCCTGATGGCGAAAAGTGGTTGTAAGACATATGCTATTGGTTTTGAATCGTTCTCGGATGAAACACTCAGAGAAGTTAATAAGCCGAAAGTCCACAATATAGATAACTATGATACTGCGATAAAAAATTTGATCCGTCATGGGATTATGCCGGCCGGATTTTTAATTTATGGATTTGATAATGACGATGTTAATATTTTTCAAAAAACTATTGACATTATCCAAGAAAAGCATCTTATACAGGCTCATTTTAATCTTTTAACGCCATATCCCGGCACGAAGCTTTACGATCGAATTAATGGCGAAGGAAGAATTATCGACCAAAACTGGGATAACTATATTAATATGAAAACTGTATTCGAACCCAAACAAATGAGTCCTGCTACTCTTGAAGCGGGATTAAACTGGACCGTAAAAAAGTTTGCTACTTTTGATACGATGGTTAAGCTGTTAGGCTATTTTTGGAGTCAAGGGCCGTGGCCAAATAACAAAACCCTTAGCCTGCGGGAGCGTATGATTTTGATTATGATGGGTTTAAAGCTGCGAAAATACAGTAAGGGAATGTGTAAATTTTTGTTCTGGGCGGCACGTCAGAAAAATGCGTGCAGTTTTGGCACTATTCTTGCGGGAATTGTTGTTTTCGAGGTAGTGGAAAAAGCCAGAGGACACCTGGAGCGGCTAATAGCGGTAGAAGGAAACGATATTCCGGCATACATGAAGGCCAAGGATTAACGAAAGAGCAATGGGCCTAAAATATGAACAGATTGCAGAGGTGAAAGAGTTGAAAAAAATAATTTTTATTAACCCCGCAGTGCCTAAATTAGAGCGCGGTGTTTTTGCATCCAATGCGTTAGGCGTGTTGATGGATCACCCTATATCATCAACACTTAAATTATCCGCTATGGTTTTTGCTGAAATAACTCCCTCAACTTATGAATTTATTTATATTGATGAGGAGATTGAGAAAATTGATTTCGAAATGGATGCAGACCTTGTGGCAATAACGGCCATGACCGTTCAAGCTAGTAGGGCATACCAAATTTCAGAGCGTTTTCGCAGCCGTGGAATACCTGTAGTTATCGGAGGGATTCATGCTTCTGTATTACCTGAAGAGGTTAAGGAACATTGCGACGCTGTAGCAATAGGCGAAGGGGAAAACATATGGCCTGAAATGCTTAAAGATTTTGAACAGGACATGCTGAAAGAATTCTACAATGCAAAAGATTATCCACCGGTAGATAAGCTTACAAGCCCCAGAGTTGATGTTGTCAAACATGACTATTATTTACTTCTCCCGTTGCAAGCAACAAGAGGGTGTCCGTATGACTGCGAGTTTTGCTCTATTAAATTTTCTGCTGGGCACAAGTATAGAATGAAACCGGTTGAACAGGTAGTCGCTGAGATCAAAGAGTATGAGAAGTACAACAAAAAGAGACTTGGCGGATTTAAAAAAGGTTATGTATTCGTTGATGATAACCTTTATGTAAACCGTGAATATGTCAAAAAATTATTCACCGCCATGAATGGCTTGGGTATCTCATGGACAGGGCAAGGAACCATTAATATGGCCTTTGATGACGAAATACTGACACTTATGGCGGCCAGTGGGTGCAAGACTTACAGTATTGGCTTTGAGTCCATCTCGGAAGAGTCTTTAAAGGAAGCAAATAAGCCAAAAATTAATAAAACAAATGATTACGCTGCTGCAATTGGAAACCTGATTCGCCATGGCATAATTCCTGCCGGGTATTTTATCTATGGTTTTGATGGTGATGATAAGGGAGTTTTTCAAAAAACTGTTGACTTTGCATATAAGAGTCATCTGCTTCAGCCTTCTTTTAATGTTTTAACACCATACCCGGGTACAAGGCTTTACGACAGGCTTAAAGCAGAAGGACGAATTTTTGATAACAATTGGGAACATTACAATACATCTAAATGCGTATTTACACCGAAACATATAGAGCCGCCTATGCTTGATGACGGGGCAATGTGGTCATCAAAACAGCTTGCCGACTTTGAAGTAATTAAGGCACAGCTTAGCTATTTTTGGAGTCAAGGACCATGGCCAACAATTAAAAGGCTTACTTTATTGGAGAGGGCTGCTTTGTTTGGACTTGCTATGAAATTACGAAAACATGGTAACAAATTTTACAAGTTTTTAATGTGGGCAGCACGCCAAAAAAATGCACAGGACTTTAGCACGATTATTGCCGCCCTTGTAATACACGAAGCAGTAATTGGAGCTAAGGGTGGGGAATCCTTCGAAAGCTACGTAAAATCAGGGGAGTGATTGCAAGTTATCACAGAACATAATCCAGAGACACCTATGATAAAAACTAAATTTTACAGGAGGAACTACCAATGAGTCGTATTGTGTTTATTAATCCTTCGGTTGACAAGTATGCCGAAATAAAATTGTGGGAATCAGAATTGATAGACTATATTGCCGGAGAGTCAAGGACAGTTATGCCAAGGCTGGCACCTATGCTTTTGGCTGCATTAACTCCCGAAAAACATAGCTTCGTTTACATCGATGAAGAAATTGAAGATATCGATTTTGACAAAATAGAAGCAGACTTAGTTGCTATAGGAACTATGACAATTCAGGCTCCGAGGGCTTATGAAATTGCTGCCCAGTGCCGCAAACGGGGCATGAAAGTTGTAATGGGAGGGATTCATGTTTCTGTTTTGCCGGATGAAGCTGCTTTACATGCCGATTCGATTTGCATTGGTGAAGGAGAAAATGTTTGGCCTGTAATGATTGCTGATTTTGAGGCCGGTAAATTAAAGCCCAGATACAATGCAAAAGATTTTCCGCCTGTAACCACCATGATTAGTCCTCGTATTGACATAATTAAACACAGCCACTACTCGATGTATCCTATTATGGCAACTAAGGGGTGTCCTAACGAGTGTGATTTTTGCTCAATTAAATACTCGAGCGGCAACAAGATTCGCAGGAAGCCTGTCGAGCAAGTAATGCGGGAAATTGAGTCATTTGAAAAGTATAACAACGGGGCTATGAAAAAAGGCTATCAATTTGTTGATGATAACCTTTACATTAACCGGGAGTACACAAAAACGCTGTTTAGAGAGCTTAAAAAACAGAATATTTTCTGGCAAGGGCAAGGAACTCTTAATACAGCCAGTGATGATGAAGTTGTAAAACTTATGGCCGAAAGCGGCTGTCGCAGTTACAGTATCGGCTTTGAGTCGATTTCCGAGGCAAGCTTAAAAGAAGCAAATAAGACCAGCTCGAATCGCGTTGCAGATTATGAAGGAGCTATAAAAAAGTTAATCCAATATGGCATTACACCGGCAGGCTTTTTTATTTACGGTTTTGACAGTGACGATAAACACGTGTTTGAAGAAACGTTGAATTATATAAAGAAAATGCACATATTGAACCCGTATTTCAGCGTTTTGACCCCATATCCGGGTACCGGGGTATACGAAAAGGTCAAAGACCGTATTTTTGATACTGATTGGTCTCATTATGGTGCAATTTATTCTGTATACACCCCAATTAATATGACTTCGGAGGAACTGGTGTCGGGTTCATATTGGTCTTCTCATGAAGCTGCAAGTATGGATACGATTAAACAACAGCTTGAATACTTTTGGCTGCAAGGGCCGTGGGATACAAACCCAAGGCTTACTTTCAAGGATCGTTTATTATTGATTGCCATGGGGCTTAAGCTATGGAAGAGCAAAAAATTTAGAGAGTATACAAAATTCCTATTTTGGGCAGCAGTACATAAGCGTGCTGTAGACCCATATATGATCATTGCCTCGATTGCTTTTAACCATATGACAAGAAAATTCTTTAGCAAAGGGCGAAACCCTGCCGTTAGTAAACAATCCACAAACTAAGGGAGTTGTAGACGTGAGAAGTAAAAATTCTATAATCACAGCCAAAACCTTGGGGTCCGATTCGTTCAAAAAAGACTACAAGACAGAATATGCATACTATGCCGGTTCAATGGCCAATGGGATTTCATCGGCAAAAATGGCTATTGCCTTGGGAAAAGCAGGATACATGTGCGGTTACGGTGCCGGTGGTTTAACACTTCATGAGGTAGAGCAGGCAATTGACAAAATCAAGCAGGCACTTCCGGACGGTCCTTGTCTTATTAACTTGCTGCATTCACAAAACGATTTGGCGCGGGAAGAAGCAATGGTTACGCTTTTTTTAGAAAAATCTGTTAAAGCAGTCGAGGCTTCGGCATTTATTGAAATTAGCCCGGCACTTATTCGTTATCGATTAGCAGGGTTAAAAAAATGCGACAAGTTAGGTGTTTACTCAGAAAATCGAATTATTGCAAAAGTTTCCCGCGAAGAAGTAGCACGGAAGTTTATGAGCCCGCCAAGCCCGGCAGTTGTAGCGGAGCTGCTTGCAAAAGGTATAATTACAGCCCAACAGGCAGAATGGGCAAATCAAATTCCTGTTGCGGATGATGTTACAGCAGAGGCTGACTCGGGCGGACATACAGATGGCCAGCCTTTTATTTCTTTACTGCCGTTGATGATTAGTGTACGCGATAAAATGCAACAGCAATTCGGTTATAGTCAAAGAATCCGTATAGGTGCCGCCGGTGGGATCAGCACTGCCATTGCAGCGGTTGGGGCATTTCAAATGGGTGCCGATTATGTTGTGACAGGCTCGGTAAATCAGGCGTGTATTGAAGCCGGAACATCTGATTACGTTAAAAAAATGTTGGCTAATACACAGATGTCTGACGTTGTTTTGGCCCCGTCTGCAGATATGTTCGAATCAGGCTCGAAAGTTCAGGTAATTAAAAAGGGAACTATGTTCCCCATGAATGCCCAAAAATTGTATGATCTTTATGTCCGGCACGATAACATTCATGATCTTCCCGAGAAAGACAGAAAAGCTGTTGAAACACGAATATTCCGCCACGATTTTGCTACAGTATGGGGGTTTGTAGAAGAATATTTTTCAAAAGCAGACCCAAGGCTGCTTGACCGTGCGCAATCGAACCCCAAATTAAAGATGGCACTTACTTTCCGCTGGTATCTTGGGAACTCTTCGCGTTGGGCTATTAAAGGCGACGAAGCACGAAAAATGGATATGCAAATTTGGTGCGGTAAATCGATGGGAGCCTTTAACCGATGGGTAGAAAATACCGAACTTGAACAATGGGACAACCGGACTGTAGTCAAAGTTGCGGATAAAATAATGAATGAAGCGGCGACTATTATAATGAAGAATTACACCAAGCTTTCGTAAATCCATATGAGAAGGGGCAAAGAACTTGAAAAAAATTCTTTTTATCAATCCCAAAACAATTGACTTAACGGTTGGGATTTTTTCATCCAATATGGTGCGTATGTCCAAAAAAAAACGACTGTCAATGCCTAATTTGGCACCAATGATTTTTGCCGCATTAACACCGCCGAGTTATGAGTTTACTTTCATAGACGATGACTATAAAGACGTAGATTTAAACATGAATGCCGATTTAGTTGCCATATCTGCCATGACGATGCAAGTAAACCGTGCATATGAAATTGCCGATCATTTTAGAAAAAAGGGAGTAACTGTCGTTATTGGCGGCATTCATGCATCTGTGTTACCTGATGAAACCAGTCAGCACTGTGACGCAACAATGATTGGCCAAGGTGAAAACACTTGGCTTGAGATGCTGAAAGATTTTGAGCAGGGGACACTTAAAAAATTTTATGATACTAAAGACTATCCTAATATCGATTATCTAATAAGCCCTAAAGTTGACATAATTAACTTCGATCATTACCTAATGTTCCCTATTCAAGCGACACGCGGATGTCCGCACGACTGTGATTTTTGTTCGATCAAGCATACTGCAGGTCATGTTTATCGAATGAAACCGGTTTCACAAGTTATTGCCGAAATTAAAGAATATGAAAAATATAATAAAAGGAGTGTCGGCGGATATAAGAAGCACTATTTTTTTGTTGATGAAAATATTTATGTAAACCGCAAGTATGTTAAAGAATTGTTATCGGCAATGATTGAACTCAAAATATCATGGATGGCGCAAGGGACTGTAGATGCCGCCTATGATGAAGAAATGCTTGAGTTAATGGCGAGAAGCGGATGCCGTCAATACGCAATTGGGCTTGAATCCATTTCCGATGAAACACTTGCAGAAGCCAATAAGCCTAAAATCAACAAAACTCAGTCATATGGCGTTGCCATTAAGAATTTACTTAGACATGGGATTATTCCGGCCGGCTATTTGATATATGGTTTTGATAATGATGACCATAATGTTTTTAAAAGAACTGTTGATTTCGCTATTAATAATCATTTGATACAGCCCTATTTTTCTACTTTAACACCATATCCCGGCACAAGGCTTTATAATAGGATGAAAGCTGAAAATCGAATTTTTGATAAGAACTGGGACCATTACAACTCTTTGACTCCTGTGCATCACCCAAGGCAATTCAGCCCTGTCTTGCTTGAAGAAGGGATTGTTTGGTCGTCAAAACAAATAGCAAATTTTGATGTGGTAAAGAAGCAATTTGATTATTTTTGGAGTCATGGGCCGTGGCCGCAATTAAAAACTCTTACATTCAAAGAACGTTTACTGTTAGTTTTAATGGCCATAAAGCTAAGAAAACACAATAAAAAATATTGTGATTTTCTGCTTTGGGCGGCGCGTAATAAAAAGACATGCGACTTTGGTTCCATTTTTGCAGCACTTTTTCTGCATGAGGCCGTTATGCAGTCTGACAAGGGGGAAGCTTTTGAAGAATTAATACTTGAAGCAGAAAAAAATTCAGTTAACGATAAACCAAGTTAAATGCGCACGGCTGCATATGTCTGCGCATTAGACTTTTCTGCAAAAAGCCGTGTGTATTAATGGGCAAACTAAACCATTTAACCGCGGCTTTTTGTGAAAGAATCCACTTTACTCAACATTATTCCAGCTTGCCAGCGTTTGCCGCATGTAGCCCACAACATCTACATCGTACACATTTTTCAGCAGTTCGCCGGTAATAATCCCTTTGCCGTATTTTGCAATTTCTCCGTTACGCATGGCAAGTACATATTCGCTAAGGCGCATTGCGTGGTTTATGTCGTGCAAAACCCCGACAATGGAACGGTTATTTTCTTTTGCCCAGACAATTAGATAATCCAACAGCTCCACTTGGTACTTTAAATCCAAGTGGTTGGTGGGCTCATCCAGCAAAATTATTTGCGGGTCTTGTGCAAGGGTACGGGCTAAAAATACCCGCTGCAATTGCCCGCCGGATAGTTTTGTTATGTCCCGGTCTTTTTCGTCCAGCATGTTTACGGTTTTTAGGCAGTGCAGTACCATTTCTTTGTCGTGCCTGGAAGTGGCCGATAATAGCCCGTTTTTCTCATGTACATACCGTCCCATCATAACTGTATCGTAAACGGAGTAGGAAAAATACAACGCTGTTATTTGGCTTAGCATTGCTATTTTCGCAGATATTTCTTTCCGCTTCATATACTTGAGGGGTTTACCGTCCAAAATGATTTCGCCTTTGTACGGCAACAGCCCTGCCATTACTTTTAACAGGGTTGATTTACCGCAGCCGTTCGCACCTATAATGGACAAATTTTGCCCCGGGGCAATTTCCAAAGAAATATTCTTTATTATGTCGCCGCCGCCGTAGCCTGCGTTTACATTTTTAAGCGTTAGCATTGCCGCGCCCCCCTTTTGAAAAATACACATACGCGAAGAACGGCGCGCCCACAAGGGCACTTACAACCCCAACAGGCAGTTCCCCGGGGCTGATTACCGTACGGGCCACCAAGTCGCAAAGCATCATAAACCCGCCGCCGAAAACAGCGGATAGGGGAATAATAAGCCTATGCCGCGAACCGAATATGCGGCGTACAACATGGGGGGCAGCCAAATCTACAAAGCCTATTATGCCCACAAAAGCAATGGCACTGCCTGTAATTGCTGCGGCAATTATCAGCAATACCCATTTGACACGGCGCATATTAATACCAATGAGTTGGGCCTGTTCCTCCCCAAAAGTCATAATGTCCAACTCCCTATGGTACCGCAGGGCAAGCAGCACACCAACCAGCATAATAGGCGCGAGAATGGCAACTACCGACCATCGCTGGCCGGAAAAGCTGCCCATTTGCCAAAAAATAAGCTGTTGTGCATTTTGCCGCTGCAAAGCCATTAGCAGTGTTGTAATAGAGTTAATAAAAAGGGAAAGTATCATACCAACCAAAATTATTGTGTTATTGCTCAAACTACCGTCCATTTTCATTGCCATTACTACAACCAGCACAATTGTAAGCATACCAAAAGCAAACCCCGATACCGGTAAAAAACTAATGGGAAGTAAAAACACAGAAGCAAGCCCCGTAAAGAAAAATAATGCCGCCCCCAAGGACGCCCCGCTGGAAACCCCAAGTGTAAAAGAAGACGCGAGAGGATTACGCAATACGCTTTGCATAATTGCCCCGCTTACAGCAAGTGCTGCGCCAACGATAAACGCCAAAAGTACCCGTGGCAGGCGCAAATACCAGACAATACTTGGGTTGTTATTGGAAATACCGCCAATGTCGCCTATTCCTACGCTGCGATACAAAATAACACGTAAAATCTCCCCAGGGTGGATGTTGGTGCTGCCAATACCAACGGCAACAAGAAACACAACAACCAAGACGGCAAGGGATATTGTAATTTTTATTTTACTCATATCAGTCAAAATACTCTGGGTACACTGCCCGTGCAATTTGCCACATGGCTTGGACAATATTGTGATTATCGCGGCTGGTAGTGTTTTCGTCTATCAAGTATACGCGGTTGTTAATTACTGCATAAAGACTGTCCCAACCGGGGCGGGATTTTAGTTCGTTTACAGCGTTATCCATCCAACCGACGTTAGTAAGAATCACATCCGGGTTGTGAGCAAGAATTTGCTCATCGGCAATGACAGTCCATGGGATAGAGTCGGCAAATATATTAACGGCACCAATTATCTCAAGGATTTCCTGCATAAATGAACCCTGCCCAAAGGTGAATGGCGTAGGGTCGATTTCAAAGTAAACCGTGCGCTTATTACTGATGTTTGCAGAAATAGTGCGAACCTGTTCTATTTCCGCCATCATGCTTTGCGTCAGCTCTTCCCCTGCAGGCAAAACATCCATTTCACGGGCGATGAAGTGAATATTCTCTATTATCCCGGCGATGTTGTTATGCTGGGGAACACGCACAACATGCGTACCCGATTGTACAAGAAGTTCCAGCACAACGCCATCCAGATTAAACATATCTGTAAAAAGCAGTGTATCTGGCGCGAGTGCCAGAATTGCCTCCATATCGGGCACCCACATATCAAGCACAAATTCAAGATTACTTGGCACACCTGGAATAAACGCGGAAAAATTGTCTGCGGCAATTATCCTTTCGCCAAGCCCTAAATCTACTAAAATTTCCGTGATTGCGGGGCCAACGGACATTATCCGATTATTTCGGTTGTTTTCCGAAACACCCGGGGCATCCCCGGTAGCGCATGAAGTTAAAATTAACGCCAAAAGTGTAATCATGCATAAGTAGAAGAATTTTTTCATTTTGATACCTCTCTCTTTTAATTCACCCCCTGATATCAGGGGGTAAATGCAGTTTACGGATAATAAAAAAACACGCCCCGGGCGTGTAAAAGCGCGTAAAGTCAAACGCTGTATTACATCGCTTCGGTCGGGGAAGCCATAAATAATTTATTTTGCGTATCTGGCTTATCGGATACAATATTGTTCCGCATCACAGTGACCCGCTCGCAGGGATTCCCACCCTATTCCGCTTTTTGTAATTATACACTGTAAAAATATTTCATACAACCCCCTTGCATTTGGTATTATCCTCGTGAGTTCCGCAGCACGGTAGAAATGAGCACACACTGAATGCCGCAAGTAATCAAAGGTGAAGGGTTCTTTTTTTTTGAAAAATAATAAATAAATATGT
>WQTQ01000240.1 GCA_009786175.1 Bacillota bacterium
GCTTATTATTTGGATGATTTTGGCTATCTGCTTCTTGCAGGCGGATTTCTTTTTCCGTAAACGGTATCAAAAAATTTGTTGGGGTTTTTAAGTGGACCCTAATTAGCACAGTAGTAGTATACGCCGCACCAGATTATGAACAAGAACCACAATGCCAATCATGTATAACTAAACCTCTCGATTTATTGCCACCTGGTGGCGGGAATGGAAGTGGTGGCGATGATTAATCAAGTTCAACATCAAAAGTTTTCTTGATAAAGTCACGTGTAATTTTCATATGCGTAGTTTTTCCATAATCCTTATATACAGCGAACCCATAATACGCCAGTACAAAATGAGACAAGCTTTCTTCATTATGCCCTCTCATAAGCATATTATAAGCCTTGTTAAAACTAAGACTGGCTAACGTAGGCAGGCGCCCCCTATTTCTATCAAAGGCTTCTGCCTTTTTAATTACCTCCAAAGCTTCCAATCTTCTGTCCATCCTCCCCAGACATGTTGAGTAATCAAACATGACTGTGGAGTACATACGAGCTTTTTCATATTCATCCACATAGCGTCTATTCAGGTTATCAATCAATGCTTCATATATTTTAGAAGCACGTCTGGGATCGCTTGTTTCCATAAAATGTGCTGCCAAAGAGCTAATGATAATTGACTCATCATGAGTTAACGGATAGCGACGTATATCGTCTTCATTAAAATTAGGACAAGTAAGACGCAATGCGTCTAAAAGCATATTCTCTATTTCTGTCGAAGTAATCTTCTGTTCATGAACAAGTAAAGCTATTTCTGCACGTTTGATAAACTGCAGATTAACTCGTAATTGGTACGCTTTATAGGTTTTTAGCTTTTCCAAATCCTTTTTAGCTTGGTCATACTTCTGGTGAATAAGCAACAAGTGGATCTTATCACGCAACTCTTTAGCCTCAAAATCTTTCCTGTTCAATAAGAAGTTACAATACAGCAAAGGGTCACGCCCCAACCGTTGCAGAATAGGTTCTATAATGTGCATATCTCCACGTTTTGTCTCATTATTTTCAAGTTTGCTTAAAGCTGATACGCTGCATATACCTTGACACAGTTCTTTCTGCGTTAGACCTGTTTCTATTCGAAAAGCTCTAATCATACCACCCAAATTGTCACATTCCACAAGCTTTCCACGGGCATATGGTATAATTTCGCGTTGGGGTATGTCCAATTTCTCTATGCCATGTATCGCAACAGACACACCCCATACTTCTTTTGCCTCGGCTAATAAAGTCTCAGCCTCTTTATTTTCACCCGATAACAAATATAATACATATGCTTGTATTAATAGGTGTTCACATTCATGCCCCTTGCCCAATGCTAATAAAGTCTTTGCTTTAATACGCAGCAACTCCGGTGTACCTTGCCCCAGGCTGCGCATGGCAGAAAAGCGTATCCCTGCTTCACAAGCTCTTAATGCCTCTTCATATTCTCCGTTCTGTAGCAAGAAATCTGCCAAAGACAGCATGACAGGTGTTAATCGCCTGTCCCGCTCTCTTTCTCCTGTAGGTAATAACTGTAAGCCTACACAAATATCTTTTAAAACCCTTATCGCTCTGTGTAAATCACCATTGTGAGCATAAAGCTTGGCAAGGGTATGAAACAACTCTGGTTCCTCAAAAACAAGTATCTTATTATCCGGACTATCTTCATTAAAATCATCAAAAGTTTGCTTTAAGCCTTCAATAACTAAATCCATAATTTCATCCGTTGGCTCACCTTTAAGCTCTAACATTTTAGCTTTTTGACTTAGAAAAAATTGAAGATCTGTTGGGTTTTTCATGCTATCTAACAAGGAAATTTTACCAAGTAAAAGTTCTGCTGTTTCCAAATCTCGATTATCTAAAGCTTGAATCAACAAGTCACGCATTATGTAAAGCTCCATGGGACAATCTTCCAAATACGGACATAGAAATTCCTCCACAGGTAAGCCAAGTACATCCAACACACCCGGCAATGTATCGGACTGTGGGAGCATTTCGCCAACCTCCAAACGATGTATTACAGGGTCGTAGTAACCAAATTTCTCAAACTCCTCTAATAACTTGAACTGTTGCCATCCCTTGCGCTGCCGTAACTTCGCTACTGCCTTTCCCACATAAACAACTGACACGGTAATCCTCCATTCACAACAAACGCGAAACCTATATTTTCATTTTTACAGCAATCTTAGAAATATGTCAATTCAGAAATAGCGCGATACATAACAAAATGCCCCGAAAATAGCGACAAGTGCAATTATTCTCGGGGCAAGCGATTTTTTGTTTTCCTAATCCACTCTCACAAAATCCATACCAAGTATCCTAAAGCTAATCAGTACGCCGTCTTCGTCAACTTCGTATATAGGTTCCGCACCTTCAAATGAATCCCATGTTGGGTCAGCTGCAGGTACCGGCATAACAGGACTAAAGCCATGGGCATTAACCGATTGCATTGTGGCAAAGCCCAACGCGTCTACGCCGAATACAAGATGTGTAACAAATGTAACTTCACCTTCAATAGGGCGGGCTTCAAATGTGCCAATTTCGTAATTTATAAAGTGCTCCGGCGCGATAAAGTATTCCATGTTGTCTGCTTTAAAGGCCATTATGTGGAAACCAAAGTCTCCCATTTTAAGAACGTCTGTGCCGTTTACATTTGCAAACCAAATCCGGCCAATCATAGAATCAAAGCTGCCGTCGGACATTGGTGTAAGCGGGATTGATGGCAATTGGTCAACAATAATAGGAATAATCATGTTTAGTTCGCCGTCAATAACCTGTATAACGTAGTATTCGTGCAGGCCAAGGTACAAACCTTCAAGGGCCTCAAGTTCTTCCGCACTCATTTCAATTTCATATGCGTCCGCATCTGCCAATACAGGCAATACAATGTTTACGTTACCTGCTTTTTCTGTTACAGCCGCTTGCAAAATAGCTGATGTCATGGCACCTGCAGCCGGTAAAGCAGACGCACTGTTTGTGGAAACAAAAACGCCAAGGCTTGTGTCTAAATCGAAACGCATACCTGTGTGGTAATGGATAACATTACCGCCATGGCCAATATCTATTGTGCCGTCCATAGCAATGGCGTTCATAAACCCTAAACCATAGCCTAAGCCTGCCGGGGCAAGAGAGAAGTCAAAGTCGTGGCGTGTAAGCATTTGATTTACAGTATTTTGGGATAAAACACGTGTGCCTTCAAACTCGCCGCGGCCAAGAATAAAGTGCATAAACCTTGCCATGTCGCGGGCATTAGAAATCGCACCGCCTGTAGGGCTCCAGTTCATGAACACCAGGTCTGTTTGATTGTTTTCAACATCGTATGGGCGTGCCATGTACGGAATAAGTGCTTCCGATTGGATAAAGCTTGTGTGTGTCATACCCATTGGGGCAAAAATATTTTCGTGGGCGTAGGCTTCAAAGTCGTAGAAGAAATTGCCGTCGCCTGTAAGGTAGGCAACAAGAATACCCAACAATACAAAACCGTTATTATTATAACTAAATGCGTAATTTTCCGCGCTCATCATTGCATTAGCTGCAAGACGGTCCAGGAAGTATTGCATGTACGCGGGACTATGGGCATTTAGGGTTGCACTTTTATAGCCTATGAAATTTGCCAGAATACCGGACGTATGGGTAAGCAGCATACGTGCTGTAATGTTTGTATAGTCACCTTCGCCAAGTACCGACGGTAATTGAGAGAATGCAGGCATGTACTCTACGATGGGGGTGTCCAGGTCTATTATACCTTCCTCTACCAATTGCATAACAGCGATTGCTGTCATTGGCTTAGAAGTAGAAGCAATTTGGAAAATTGTAGTTTCGTCAACGGGTACTCTGTTAATTGTATCTGCATAGCCAAAGCCTTGTGTCCATGTGTAGCCTGTTTCCGCATCTACCAGTGCCACTGTTACACCCGGGATGTTAAACTGCTCCATTAGCTGGGCTACAACAGCGGCGGCAGTTGCTTTTGTAACGGCAAATTCGCCCGCTTCAATTTCATCAATTGTCGCTTCGTCTGTAGCTGCTGCGATGGCGTCAAATAAACGAGCCGCGTCGGCAGATGAAATATACGCCCGGTCATTGTTTGTGGTAATACGGAAATACAGGTTAAACGCTTCGTTGTTCAAATAGGCGTTGTCGCTGCTCATACGGAAAATGAAAACATCGCCGCTATAGGTAATAATAATGCGGGCGTTTTCAGAATCCCATTCCGCAATACCGCCCCGGCTTTCAACTAAATTCCTTAGTTGTACATACTCCGGCTGTGACGGTGGCGGCGGTGTTAGCCCAAAGGCAAACGATGTACTTGCAAGTATCATACTTGCGGCTAAAACCAGTGCTGTTGCTTTTTTGAAAAATTTCTTCATAAACTACTCCTTTAAAATATATTTTGCATTACTTAAATGCCTGCAACAAGTTTTTAAACGATGGCTTCGCGCCGTACATAAGCGTTCCCATGCGGTAAATTTTTGCTGCCATCCAAGATATTACACCAATTGTAAAAATTTGTACAGCGATTGAAACAAAAATTTCCCAATTTGCTGCAGTTCCCATACAAATTCGCATGAACATTACAAACGGCGAAAAGAACGGAATAAATGACACAACAGGTACCCATGCGGCTCCGGGGTTGTTCATACCAATTATTACCATTATAAAGCCTGCGGTTAGCAGCAGTATTGGGATCTGTCCCATACTTGTAGCATCTTCCATACGGCTGCATGTGCTGGCAAGTGCCGCAAATATAAACGCGTACATCAGGAAACCAAGTAAGAAGAATACAAGCAAGTACATTAATACTATAGGGCTGAAATTGATGGTAAATATATCTTCTGCCCCGCCTGCAAGCATTGGTGCAACATACAGCATACTTACCGCGGCAGAGACTACCAGCGCGATAATCTGCAGCATTAAGGCCGCACCCGTGCCTATAACCTTACCCACAAGCATAATGCGGGGCGGACAGCTTGTTACCAAAAGTTCCATAGTTTTTGTAGACTTTTCACGCACTACAACAGTAAGCAGGTGCCCACCGCCTGTTTGCAGGCCAATCATAAGCACCAAGCCCATAATATACGCAAGAAGAACATTTTGCGCAAATGAGTCTGCGCTGCCGTCACCAACAGTCGCGCCAAGGGTTATTATTTCGCTGGACGGGCGGAAAGCTAATATTTCGCCCGCAAGGTTTGGTGCTACGCCTTGGGCATACAATGTATCCATTCTGTGCATATGGCTTAAAATATCCCCTACCTGATGCTCGAGGTTAAAAATGCCTATTCCCATAGACATGACACCCAATGTAAAACTGTCACGGTTAAGCTCCAGGGCATAATTGTGTGTGCCGTCTGTTACTAAACGAGTTGCGGTGTTCATATCCGTAACCATTACAACTGTTGGTGAAAGCATTGCGTTTAAGGTTGCTTGGTCAAAAGTGCCGGTATTGTCTACTACGGCAATTGTGCGTTCTGCGGTAATGCGTCCCACCCGGTTGATAATTGCGGGTATGGCGGGGCCTATTAAGGCAAGTGCCACCAAAAACAGTGCCATACCTACAAACGCTTTGTTTTTCGCAAAAGTGTTAAATTCGAATCTTATTACACTCCATAATTGTTTCATGGCTAGTTACCTGCCTTTTCTACAAAGATTTGTTCAAGGTTTGGCTCTATTACACGCACACTGTCTACCCCTGTCGGCTGAGCGGACAGGAACTGTAAAAGCCTGCTTTTATCGTTGGCATCTTTTAAAACGGCCACAACTTCGTCACCGGCCACACTTGCATGGCCAACCATGTTTGTCCATTCGGGTGTACCTGAAACAGACTTTAAAAACCGATTTGAGTCGCCGTCGGGCATTATACCAATGTTGTTGCGCGGGTAGCTGCGCTTTATTTCTTTTATACGGCCGTCAAGTGCCACAATACCCTTGTTAATTATGCACACATGCTCACAAAACTGCTCTACGTAAGACATTTCGTGGCTGCTGAACATTACAAGTTTGCCTTGGGCAACTTGCTCGGATACAAGGTCCCGCAGCATAGAGGCGTTTACCGGGTCCAGGCCCGAGAAAGGCTCGTCCAGTATTACAATGTCCGGGTTATGAAGCACGGCTATTGCCAGCTGAATTTTTTGCTGGTTACCTTTTGATAAGGTTTCCAGCTTTTTGTCCCAGTATTCCGTAGCTTGAAGTTTTTCCAGAAGTTTTTGCGCACATTTTTTTGCTGCTGTGCGGCTCATACCCCGCAGTTCTGCAATGTAAATCATTTGCTCGCCAACTTTGGATTTGGGGTACAAACCCCGCTCTTCCGGAAGGTAGCCCAGGCGCACTTTAGTACGGTCTATTGGCTTGCCGTCCAGGAAAATTTCGCCGCTGTCTGCCCGGAATATATCCGCTAAAATGCGGATGCTGGTTGTTTTACCCGCGCCGTTGCGGCCCAGGTAACCCAGTGCTTCACCACTTGTTACAGTAAAGCTGATGTCTTTTAGCACCTGCTTGCTGCCAAAACTTTTACAAATTCTTTCTACACGTAATTCCATTTGTTAAAATCCCTTTCTATTTATACCCACCAAGCTGATGCTTGCTGGTAATCCGTTCGTTTGTACATATAAACCGCTGCAAAATAAGAAATGATGTAAATTACAACGCTTACAGCGGTAAACACAACCCACCTTGTTGTTTCTGCAAATATTCCCGAGTCTATAATTGGTATGCCGGACATCCTGCCGGTTATAATATTGTTTATTGTGGTAACCCCGAACACAGAATACAACTGCAAAAATGACCCAACAAGCAGCACGAGGGTTATTACCAGTGACATAAACCCATCATTCGGCTTGTTATTAACAAAAGCGTTCATAACACCTTGATGCGACAGAGAGACCCCAAACAAAAGCATCATAATATTTAGCTTTGCAGTAATCTCATCGCCAAAAACAAGTATGCCGGTTACCGCAACAGCTACGCCAAAAAGCAGCATAAACAAATGAAGGAAGTAACGCATTAGCATTATCCTACTTGGTTTAATTGGCATAATGCGCCAGTACCTATCCATGCGCGTACCAAGGCCCAAGAAAACAATATGCCCCATGGGAACCGCCATAAGCGGCACAAGATAATTAATTTCTGAACTAATCCCAAAATAGACTATCAAAAACAGTATTAACATGGCATACGCCAGCCTACTAAGTCTAACTAAAGTTGTATCCACAAGATAACTGCGTAATATACCGGCCATTACAACGCTCCTTTCGTCCTTTGCCTGTATTTGAAAATACACAGGCTTAAAAAATACGAACCTACATAAAACACCAACGTCACGCCCACAAGCACCCAATTCCATGCACCTATGCCCCCGGATTCGGTGCTTACCAACGCACCAAAAACACCCACTACAAAGACCACCAAAACCAGGCTTACAACTTGGGCTGCCGCAACAATATTGGTTTGGATACGCGAAATTAAGAAGAATATTGCACCAAACAACAGAAACATACTGCACCACATTGCAAGTCCGTCAACCACCATGGCAGAAAATGTACAACTGCATAACTCGTACGAATCTTTTCTGCACCTGCATAAATCGGATATGGCACCGCTTAGATAATTTATTAGCGCGTACACTGCCCCGCCTGCCAAAGTTACCGCAAAAACAATAAGGTGTGACAGATACCTGCTTAGCTCTACATACACTGCTTTAACAGGCATTACAGACTCCAGCTTCCGCCAATTGGCGTCATTGCTGCCTAAAAAATGAAAGACATAATTGGCAACAAACCCACCTGCCACGGCACAAAAAATAACCATGAACCAATCCGTACTTCTTGCCAAAAAGCTAATGGCCGCACAAATAGCCAAAAACACAAATGTCCACAGGGGGTTAATATACCCGGCAGTTAAATGCTTACGCACAAGCCCCATCATAATGAGCCGCCCCTTGTAAACAGATAAATTATTTCGTCCAGTGTGGGGTTTTCCATTACAAAGTCGCCTTCGGGGAACCGCGATTGGTCTTTGACCAAAATGCGGTACTGGTAATCCCGTTTTACATAACGCAGCATTTCCCGGCTGTATTTACGGCATAGTTCGCCAAAGGTCTCTTCATTGCAGCGGATAATGCCGTATTGGTACAGGAAAACGTCCTTTTCGGCGGTGTCCAACAATTTACCTTTGTGGATGATTGTCACGTAGTCGGCAATTTTCTCTAAATCGCTGGTTATGTGGCTGGAAAACACTATTGACTTTCTACCGTCGGATATAAAATCCAGGAAAAGGTCAAGCACTTCCTCCCGGCGGACAGGGTCTACGCCGCCTGTGGGCTCGTCCAGTATCAGTAGCTCCGGTCGTTGGGACAGGGCTGTTATTATGGAAAGCATCATTTTTGTGCCGTGGGATAATTTTTTTACCTTTTGCTTTTCGCCAATTTCGTATTTTTTAAGCAAGTCGAAAAAGAATGCGTTATCCCAGCGTTTATATATTTTACCGAATATTTTAGCAATATCCCGCGGTGTAAACGCTTCGGGAAAATAATTGCTGTCAAAAACGACACCTATCTTTGCTTTCATGTCTATATCGTCCATATTGTATGGCCTATCAAAAATATTTACAGTACCGGAATCTTGCCTAAGCAAGCCTAGGATTATGCTTAGAGTTGTCGTTTTACCGCTGCCGTTTTCCCCGACTATGCCCATTATCGTACCGTGCGGAACGGTGAAGCTAATGTCACGCAGGGCAAATTCGCTTTTGGGATATGCTTTGTTGATATGTTTGATTTCAAGAATATTTTCCATATTAGTCACCATTCCCTTCACACACGGTTTTTATCAAGTCAATTATTTCTGCAACGTCAATGCCGCTGTCCTTTGCCAGCTTAGATATTTTTTCCACATGATCCTGTATGGCAAGCCAGTATTCCTGCCGCACGTCGTCCATATTTGGCACCCGTATAAACGTACCCCGCCCCGCCAGGGATTCTATCAAGCCTTTACGCTGCAAGTCTTCGTAGGCTTTTTGCACGGTAATAACGCTTACTTGCAATGTCTTGGCCAAAGCCCGCATAGATGGTATTGGGTCGCCGTCTTTTAATGCCCCGCTTATAATCAGTTGTTTAACCTGGGTTACAATTTGCTCATAAATGGGTACCTTAGAGCGCAGCTGTAAGAAAATTTCCATTGGCATAGGGCACCTCCTTTTACATTTGCATGTAATGTCTGTAATTGATGTACTGGTTGAATAAGTACATTATACACACGTGAAAAATAAAAGTCAAGGGGTTTTGGAAAAAATGTGGTACAATGTTATAAACATAACAACATACCCCCTGATATCATATTCGCCAATGTGATATCAGGGGGTAGGAAAACACGAAATAACCGAACATACAGAAAATAACGATTCCAAAGTATACTTAGTCGAGTCCACAGCCGGAAAGTACGTTTTAAAAGAAATGCCCCCGGACAGTGACATAGAAATTGGCCCGGATTATTTTGCGGAAGATGAACTGGCCGAGGAAGAACACCCACGGCGATTTTTACATTGCCCAAGTAATTGTAAAAGAAGGCGAACTTGTTACCATCGACTGGACCCAAGCCGGGCGCAACCCCGCCTGCTTCGAGGTGCTAATCTCGTACACATATGCCGTCCCGGAATGTAAGGACGGCGCGATTGACACAGCAAAATTCATGCCATATTTAGACGAATACCAAAAGTACGCGCCATTCAAATTAACAGAATACGATTTGAAAATGATGCCCTATCTGCTTTATCACCACTGCGCTTTATGGAGTTTTACGCCACCTTATGACAACCTACCGGATGAGTACAAAAAAATTGCAGCCCTAACAGATAAGTTGGCAAACCGGCTGTATGATAATGTGGATAGTTTATCAAGGGAATTGTACAAGATTTACAAGAAAAACATTTTACCGGAGGTTGACGTAATGAAGCCTAACATAAATAACTACGACGATGTTTTGAACTTTTTAGATACAAAAGTAGCGACTGTTGAATGGGATGAATTCTATGGACAGCGAAAATTTCAGGCACCTTTTATTACGCAAAACACATTACCGGATGAAAATTTAGTAGCCTTCTTAAATATGGGCATACCTATAAAGTCGGCACTGGAACTTGGGTGCGGAGAAGGCAGAAATGCAATTTACATGGCAAAACACGGTATAGATGTAACCGCGTTTGATATATCACCGGTAGCTGTTGCCAACGCAAAACATATCGCAAAGGACTTAAAAATTGACTTCAAATGCCACGACATAATCAAAGATAAAATAAATGGCCGGTATGATTTCATCTATGATTCAGGGTTGCTTCATCACCTGCCTCCTCATAGGCGAATCACGTACATTGAGTTATTAAGAACTGCCTTAAAACCCGGTGGATATTTTGGCCTAACGTGCTTCGCATGGGGCGAAAATTGCGCCGAAGAAGTTAATGATTGGGAATTTTATGAGCAAAAATTTAGTGCCGGCGTTGCATTTACAAGGGAAAGACTTGTGGAGTTATTCTCGCCATTTTTTGAGACCATAGAGATCCGAAAATATAAGAACCAGGCCCCGGATACAATTCAAGGCTTACAATTTATGTGGGTCTGTCTGTTCAAAGATAAACGTGGGTAGGTGCATACTTGCTTGCTTTGATAGTCGGTATGGGAAATGCTTTGACCAATAATTACTTTATAACTTGTTTTCGTGAATTGTATTTAGTCTTACCAAAGCGGTCAATACAAGGAACATTTTCCCATCCATTTTCGTCGATTTCGGGTTGAGCGTCAGGCTCTTTGCCATCCTCATCTCCACCACAGTCGATAAGCCATCCGCCATTCTTGCATACTCTGGTCATTTCTGCGACTTCTGCATCATAATCATCACCCACAACATGGCCAGACATTACTACATCAAATGTATTGTCAGGAAATGGTATTTCTGTAACAAGGCCATCGAGAATGCGTACATTTTTTATGCTCTCCGTTTTAATTTTATTACGCATGAACTCGCGCATAGTTCCGACAGGTTCGCTGGCATAAACCCATGCGGCTTTTTCGGCAGCAGCGAATGTTAAACGTCCTGTACCTGCTCCGATGTCAAGAACGGTTTTACCTTTTAGGTCAACAAGGTCGAATAATTGGTTTTTATTCCAGCCATGTATCCATTCAAGACTATCCGTCATTACTTCCGGCGTAGTATAAATTACAAAATCCTGTGAATCCAAAAGCAAATAATTTACTGCTTCGCGGATTTGCTCTGCGTCGACGTTTTTCGGTGCGTTTGCTGCCAGTTCATCCATAATATACGCACATTCCGGGCAACGGTGTTGCAAATACCAAAGTACCACCGGGTTAGCATTAAGAGCAATTCCCATGTGTTGCGCCCATTTTTCTTTTTCCTCTTTATTGGCATTTTTATGCCAATCACTATCTTTGAATATCATGCGAATTTGAAACCGCTCAAACATCAAGAAAGTGTTGAACGAGTAATCGTCCGGGTTAATCCAAGCCATAAATCCTCCTGTTTTGTGGAAGGGTTAAAGTATAGTCGCCCTCCTGTTTTATTCATTTGACCATTTTAACAAATACCCTTTTTCACAGCAAGATAAAGAACAATTATAATTGTACCAACCGTCGGCAGAATTGCGCGTCTCCGTAAAATTTACCGTTGACGGATGCATATTTCAAATTGGGTAGCGATGCAAAAAGGCTTTCTAACTCGACTTTAGTATACTTCTTTCTAAATGTTGTCGCCCCTGTAGCAAATGACCGAAGACTCGGCATATCACGCAAAAATTCCAAATCTTTAATCGCTATGCGGCCTAAAATATTCGCTTGAATTACTAATTCCTCTAAATTTTCCAAAGCAGTCAATGCAGAATAATCCTCAACTCTTTTGAAGTTTTCCACATTTAAAACAACCAATGATTTCAAATTGCACATGGGTTGTATGTCTGTCACCCCTGCGCCCGAACCAATATGTAAAAATTTAAGTGACTGCAAATTTTCGAGCGCAGACAAATCCTTATAGTTTCCCCATTTGAAGCAAAGCTCTTCTAAGTTTTCTTGGCAACAAGCAGCATCAAATAAACGCTGGGGTACATGAGAACTAAAATGCAGTCCTTTGAATGTACTCGGATTAGCCTGTAGAAAGTCAATCCATTCTTTGAGGATTTGTTTTTGCTCCTTTGGAGAGTAACCTTCAGGCTTTCCATAAATTTTCGGGTCGCCGTCTGAAACCACTGTACGAGGCAACGCTCTCGGATACCGACTGTCAGGTAATTGTGTGCATGATATACAAATCCGTTGTTGCCCGTTATATTCTTTCACTTCACGAAAAAAGTTAGCGTAAGTGCTTATGCCATAAATGTTAATACCGGGAAAACCGGGGAATATATCAAAATAACCTGACGTAATTTGCTCATCGGTCAGCACCACTCTATGCACACTCCTCTATTAAAGTAAAAAAACGGCATTTATCCTATACGACTATCAATTGCCCCCCTGATATCAGGGGGTAAATTGATTCGGAGCAAAAGGGCAAATACCGTTTTCGAAGCCGGGGTGTATTACCAGCCTAAAGATTTCAAATACTCCCTACTCGCCTTAGCCGCTTCAAGCGGCGTGCAGGTTGGGGACATGTCTTGCTCTACAACTACCCATTCCGTCCCGGCGTGCAGGCATGCGTCAAGTATAGACGGGATGTCTTGCATACCCTGGCCCACCGGCCTAAATTCAAACCCGTCTTTCTTAATTTCCTCGTCTTCATCTTTACCGATAAGCTCGTACATGCCGCCGGTAACGTCACCTTCCATAATAAAGTCTTTTAGGTGAACAACAGGCGCACGGCCTTTGTACTTGCGTACATAATCTGCAGGGTCAAGTTTAGCTACTTTTACCCAGCAAGTGTCAATTTGCGTGGCAAGGCAGCATGCGGGTACAGAATCGTACAGCATATCAAGGCCGTACACGCCGTCCACTTTCTTAAATTCAAATTCGTGGTTATGGTAAAGCAGAGTAATGCCCGCGGCATTGGCAGCCTTGCCAATTTCGTGGATTTTCTCCAACGTTGCTTTAAAATCTTCGCCGCCGGGGGCCATTTTTGCGTCCAGCCACGGAATGGCTACATATTTGCAGCCCAATGCTTTGTAATCTGCAAAAACTTTCTGTGCGTCTTGCAAAAATGCTTCGTAGGGAACATGGCCGGAAATGGCTACAAGCCCTGAGTCCTCAAGCATTTTTTTTACTTCCGGCACATCGTGGCCGCCAAAACCTGCAAATTCTACGCCGTCATAGCCCATTTCTTTAACTAATTTTAATGTTCCGGCAAAATCTTTGGCCATCTCGTCCCTAATTGAATAAAGTTGTAGTGCAACCGGTAATGACATACAAACACCTCCAAATTTTATAGTAACATACTAACTTTTAAACAGCCGTCTGTAGCATGTTCTGCCATGCTAAAGGCTTCTTCCCACTTATCAAAAGGCATTTCGTGGGTAACAATACTGTTCATATTTAACGCAGGGTCGCATAACAAGCGAATTGCGTCATCCATAAAGTCCTCGTCGTTGTTAGAACCTGCAATGGTTAATTCTTTCATGTGTACCCGCATTAAATCTACAGGGGTTTTTCCGCCTAAGGCCGCAAATATAACCAAAATACCCCTGGAGCGTAACATATCCAGGCATAAATCTACAGCCGCAGGGTTTGACACACATAAAATTGCCGAGTCAATGCCTTCCCCTTCTGTAAGTTCCATAATTACGTTGGCAATGTCCGGCGTGTTTTTTTCATTTAATGTTATTACATTTCCGGTAACTTGGCTAAGGCGGCTGTCATTCCACCCTGTTTGGATAATTTGTTTCGGGTTTTTTGATGCGCACAACCTGGACATCATTATCCCAAAAGGGCCGTCACCGGCTATTAAAACACGGTCGCCTTCTTTTATTTGGGCGCGGTTAATAGCTTCTATGCAAACACAAACAGGCTCCATCAAGCTGGCCAGGGCAAAGGAAATCCCCGGCGGTTTTTTACGCACACAATCCGGGCGGGAAATAAAGTACTCGGAGAAACACCCGGGGCGGTTAAATGCCAAATGCTCCATATTGTCGCATAAGTGGTTAAGCCCGCGCTTACAGGACGGGCATGTACTGTTGCAGGGCATAACCGGGTGTACGGCAACTTCATCGCCAACAGCTACGTCCGTAACGCCTTCCCCAACTGCGGCCACTATACCCGCGGCTTCGTGGCCCATTACAATGGGCAGTTCCATGGTAAATAAGCTGCTGCGCATATCCAAAATATCAGAAGTACAAACCGTTGCCGCCTTCGTTTGTATCAAAATCTCGCCTTTCCCGGGGGATGGGATAGGTATTTCTCTCATATTGGCGGTGTTTTGTGCTTCCAATAAAATGGCTTTCATCATTTTGCTCATGGCATCTCCTTTTTTTATACAATTTGCGGGCGGTTTATAACCGCCCCTACAGGGTTGAAATAATGTTAAGGTTTTGCTCAATTAACATCCTGTCCGTATCGTTGGGAAGTTGACGGGGGCGGAACCACAGGAAGGAATTAATCTCGTACCCGCCACGGCAAATTTGGCTTTGGGCAGGCAGGTAGGAATGGCTCCCATTTGTACAGCTTAAAAGTAACGTGTGGGCGTATGGGCTGTAGGTTCGCAGCCGCAGGCCAATCTCCGACGATACTTCGAAGGGGAACGGTACAAATAATACCGGGCCTATACGAAAAATAACTTGGCGGAAAGCCCAGCTGTCCGGGCCAAGGTCGCCTTCCTTGTACATATTCGCAAGACATTCCAAGGAAGACTGTTTGTACCTGTCCCATTCGCCGCAGCTTTCCAACATAGCGGGGATGTCTTCCGCCGGAATAGACGGTACGTATGGCACTTCCAGGTTGCCGTGTACCACTTGCAAAGGCTCATCGTAGTAAGTGCGGATGGTCTTGTACGCCCGTACAGCGTCAATACCGGCCAGTCCGCCTACTTCCATTACATGATGTATGTCACCGGTAGAGCCGCCATTTGCCATCCGTGGGGCAACGTCACCCTGGGTACCGTTTACAAACAACGATACAGCACCGGATTCTGCGTCCAGCCTGTCTATCATAACACCTGCCCAGTCGCGGGTAATTTCCTGGTTATTGCCCGCGGCGGTAAGGTGCGCGCCCAAGTGAACAATATTGGCAATGGGCCTGTCGTCATCCGCTTCAACAAATGAAATTACTGTCATGGTTGGGTCGTATGTGTCCCACGGGTTTTGGCCCAAAATTACCGTGTCATCTTGCAGCAATTGCCTTCTGTTAATACCCACTTGCGAGTAAGTAGTACCTATGCCAACTTTAGCAAGCTTTAAGCTGCCCGCAGCGGCTTTTGCGGCCTCTACACACTTGGGGATAAGGATATTGTCGCAATAATCACGATCGATTGTACCAAAGGAATCGAACCTTGAAAATGCGGTGGTGGCAGGAGCAGAATGGGTGTGTGTTGCACTTACAATTACGTTTTTGGAATCTACACCCGCTGCAATCCCCGCTTTCTTGCTAATTTCCTTAACTACACTATCGTGAATAAGACACACGGACGCGCTGATAAGAAGGGCCGATGCTTCTTCCGACTTCATAACAAGAGCTGTTACCGTAAGGTCGTCATGGACAGAGGTACTTCTTGTGTGGTTGTTATAACCAAAAAGCAAACCTCCTACTTCCGGGGTAGTAATTTCCCGGGCAACACCAACAAATAATGCCATAATTCAAACGCTCCTTGTCAATTATTTGAATACGAATATTAAAGCTCCTTATCGATTTTGTTTAGCGCGGCGGCAAATTCGTCAATATTGGTTTCCGTCATGTTTACATTGAAAAGCAAGCGCACAGTGCGCCCTAAAATATCCAACGAATTTGGACACATGTCTACAGAATACTCTACATTACCTTTGTAAGCGGGGTCTTTCCAAGGGTAGCCGACCGCGGTGGCACCTCTTTTTTCAAGAATAGGTGTCCAGTTAGAATAAATATGCAAGTCGCCGCCTTCATAAAGTTTAGCTTCATACAGCTTTGTTAGCGGCAAACCTTCTTCATGGGCCAATTCCAGGAATTTTTCTACTTTATCGGTGTCGTTCATAATAAGGTTAACACAGAAACCACAGTCGCCGTCCGGGTCATCTACATGCTGCGGCTTGTAGTTGACAGGGGCATTTAGCTGAGCAAATAAACGCTTCTTTAATGCACGGGTATGGCTTAACATGCCGTCCATTTTGCTTAACTGAACGTTTAGTACCGCGGCTGCTATTTCGTTGCCCCTAATGCCGGAGCGTGAAAACGGTTTGATGGCCTTATTTTGCGGATGACCTTGACCAACATCGTTTAGGCCATTATCGGACTGGTATACACCCCGCTGGAAAGCTTTTGGGCTGTTTGTGGCAAACACGCCGCCTTCGCCGCAGGTTATTACCTTAAAAAAGTTAGTACTCCAAGCAAACGCATCAGATTCCACACCACAGAACTTGCCTTTGTAAGTTGCGCCAATTGCCTGGCAGTTGTCTTCGATTAAAATCAGATTATGCTTTTTGCAAACAGCGCGAATGGCATCAAGCCTCGCGGGCACACCTACCATGTTAACAACAATAACTGCCTTAGTGTAAGGGGTAATTTTCTTTTCCAAGTCCACAGGATCAATACCCAGGGAATCGTCTATTTCCGCAATTACAGGCACCGCGCCTACGTCTACAACAGCGGCGGCAGTGGCAATAAATGTATAGGCCGGTATTATAACTTCGTCACCGGGGCCTATTTCAAAGCCTGTAAGGCAGCATGAAAGCGCACCTGTACCGGACGCTACAAATAATGCATGGGCTGCGCCTGTTTTCTCCCGTATGGCTTGCTCCAACTTGGCGCACTCGCTTGGTTTGCCATCGTCGCGTACACGGAAAAGATTTTGCGGCTCACTAAGCAGCGCGGTAACCGCCGCAATTTCTTCCTGCCCAACTACCGACCATCCCATAGCCCCGGATGGTATTGGGGTTTTTACAGTTTTCATAATAATACCTCCAATTCTTATTTTAACTACATGATTTGTCCGATTCGCGGCATTTCTTCGTCATCTATGTCATCAAAAAATACAGACTCGCGTACATCACACTTTTCAAACTCGTCCAATTTTTGCAAGTCCAACTCTACACCAAGCCCCGGCCCTGTAGGAAGGGCAGTTGCACCGTTAATAATTTGCAGCGGCTTTGTAAGTATATCGTCGGATTGTAACATGTAGTGGGAGTCGTTGCAGAAGGCGAAGTTTGTGGTAGAAGCGATAACATGAGCCGCCGCTGTAGTTGCTACGCCGGTTTCTGCCCATGTTCCCATTACGCACCATTTACCCACCGCGTCTGCAATAGAAGCAATTGTACGGGCGCGGGTTAGGCCGCCCGCCTCGGAAACATAAACTACGAATACATCGCAGGAATCCCTTTTAATCATTTCCAAAACCCGCTCTACAGAGCTGCAGCTTTCGTCTGTAGCAATTGGTACGTCCACGGCCCTGCGCAAAGCCGCCATTCCGTCCAGGTCGTAGTCCGGCATTGGCTGCTCTACATATTGGATATCGCATTTTTGCAATGCTTTTATCCACTTAATGGCCGTGGGCAAGCTCCAGTGCATGTTCGCGTCTATACGGATTTTTATGTCGTAACCAATTGCGTCCCGTATGGCCGCTAATGTGTCCGCGTCTTCGTTTAGGTTACGGCCAACTTTTAATTTAATCTCTTTGTAGCCTTGGTTTTTGTATTCAAGGGCGCGTTTGGCGTTTACTTCCGGTTCGTCTATAAACAAGTACCCGGCCCAGCCAATTTCTTTTTTACACGCGCCGCCCAAAAGTTGATAAACCGGTGTGTTCAGCCACTTGCCTTTAATGTCTAACAGTGCCATTTCAATACCGGATATGACATGGTAGGCCACTTTAATGTAATTGCGCGAAAACTCTTCCAATCGTCTTGTCAGCAGCTCTACGCGCAATGGGTCTTGTCCGATTAGAAACTGGCTAAACTCTTCATTTACAATGGTAGCCAGTGTGGGAATTGTGGGGCCAACGCATTCCCCAAGGCCGACAATACCCTCATCTGTATGAATTTCCAGGATATAAGCCGGCGCAGCATGACGGATCCCTCCGGACCACTTTGCCGGATATACCAACGGTATACGGACATTACGCCCAGCAACTTTTGTAATCTTCACTATAGTCCTCCTCTAAAATATTTAATGTCGCATTTCTCATAGACTCACAATTGAAACCATGTTATAATTATACAAGAAATAGTACATTTGTAGAAGCAAGGTGCTGGACAGAAAACAGTAGAAATGAGACAAAATTATGAGTGTGCATAACTATGGCAGGACTGACAGCGAAAATTTTGATAAATTCGGCTCTAATATGAAACGGGGCGTAATAGATTCAGATTTTGAACTGCATACTCACGATTTCTACGAAGCGTCCATAGTTGTTTCGGGCAGTGCAAAGCATGTAATTGGCGATTACTCTTATACATTAAAACGCGGCGACATATACGTAATAAAAAAAGAAATCGCTCACGGGTTTTATGACGTAGAAAATTTGGACGTAATAGATCTTATGTATTTTCCCGAGTTATTTATATCGGCAGACATACAGCTTTTTAATTTGCCCGGGTTTAGGTCACTGTTCATTATTGAACCAAATATGCGTGTAAATAATTACTACCCTTATGTGCTTACTCTTACAGAAAATGACCTGAACTACGTTGTAGAAACTGCAAACTTTATTATGCAGGAGCTGATGAAAAAAGATAATGACAATATAATTCTGGTAAAACATTTTATGCTTTCGATATTCGCATACCTTTCTGTGAAATATACCGTCAGTTTTGACGAGCCGCAAGCGACACAGATTTTAACACGGGCTGTAAATTATATGCACGAAAATTTGGCCCGGCAGATAAAAGTCTCGGACATCGCAAGTCATTCATTTGTCTCAACAAGGCATCTCAACCGGCTTTTTATAAAATATTACAATATTACCCCCAGTCAGCATCTTTTGGATATACGGTTAAAAAAAGCAAATGTCCTGTTATCAAAAAATAAAATGACCATCAAGGAAATTTCTGAACATTGCGGGTTTACAGACCCATCATATTTTACCCGGCTATACAAAAAAAATTATGGAGTTACACCTAATAAAGCCTGAGAGCAGCCTAACAGCCGGTTCTCAGGTTTTTTTATACGCCATCGAATTTATGACAAATTTTTCCTATTGTTTCTTTTATACTGCCAATGGTGATTCCCATGACCCTATATGCAGATATGCTTTTCCTTGTTAATTTTTTAATGAACACATTTGTGCTGTGGGTTGTATCAAAAATAACCCGTAATAAAAAGAAAACCCGCTGGCTTTTTGCCGGGGCAGGTATAATGTCACTTTTGTACACCTTACTTATTGCAGTGGAGCATTTGCAGTCTATGAATGTGGCGTTGTCTTCTGTGGGAATATTAACGTTGGGGATACTTGTGACATTCCGGCTTACAAGCGCGCGCGAGTTTATAAAGTTGATGATTGTGGCTTACATCATATCTTTTACTGTCGGCGGGCTGGGGATGGCGTTGTTTTTTTTAACGGATATTCCGTACGCTGTGCATTTTATCGCAAATGACCGGCAAGGGTTTGCACAGGCAATATCTTGGCAGTTGGCATTAGCGGGCATGGCCGCAAGCTATGTACTTATAAAACTGGGCTTAAAAATGGCCGCACATCACACATTAAAACGCCAGATGCTGTGCAATGTACAAATTTTCATGGATGACAAGGGTGCGTCTTTTAATGCTTTGGTAGACACAGGCCATAGCCTGACAGAACCCTTAAGCCAATCACCTGTAATAATCGCCGAATTTGAACACGTAAAAGATTTTTTACCGGATGGGCTAAAGGTCCTGTTTTATGAAAAAAACGAAAATGATTTAACAGAGTTGCTTCAAGAACAAGAGAGTACATTCTACAAGCGCATTCGCATGATTCCATTTACAAGTATTGGACGCACCAACGGAATGCTGATTGGCTTCCGCCCCGACCGCGTGGCCGTTGAAGGCGCGAAAGAAACTACAGCCAATGTAATTATAGGAATTTACAACGACAAATTATGCCGTGACGGCAGATACCAAGGGCTGCTAAGCCCGGAATTAGCAGGAGGTTCTCAACTATGTTAAACACATTGTACGCAAAGGCAAAAGACATGATTTTAGATGCGCTGGCTATAAAAAATACAAACGACCGCAGCTTCTACATAGGCGGAAGTGAAGTATTACCGGCCCCTTTAGACACAGAAGAAGAGGCAACTGTTTTGGCACAGCTGGGCACCAATGACGATACCCAGGCAAAAGCAACACTAATAGAGCGAAACTTGCGGCTTGTAGTGTACATTGCACGTAAATTTGAAAACACAGGAATAAACGTAGAAGATTTAATATCCATAGGTACAATCGGGCTGATTAAAGCGGTTAACACTTTCAGCACAGACCGCAAAATTAAACTGGCAACCTATGCCAGCCGCTGTATAGAAAACGAAATTCTTATGTACTTACGGCGCAATACCCGCACAAAGGGCGAAGTCTCCATAGATGAGCCCCTAAACGTAGACTGGGAAGGCAACGAATTGCTGCTTTCCGACATACTTGGCACAGACGCAGACATTATCTCCCGGGATTTGGACGACGAAGTAGACAAAGAGTTGCTAAACACCGCCATGGAAAAATTAAACGAGAGGGAGAAGCAAATTGTAGAGCTGCGCTTCGGCCTGTTTACCGGCGGGGAAGAAAAAACCCAAAAAGAAGTAGCCGACCTTTTGGGCATTTCGCAATCGTATATTTCACGTTTGGAAAAAAAGATAATCGGGCGGCTGAAAAAAGAAATTAACCGCATGGTGGTGGGGTGTTAATTACTACTCCCTATCTGCTACCTGCAAGCCCGCTTTTACAAAAAAGTCTTTCACCCATTCGTCCCATGTAGAATCCAGGGACTTTTCAAACAAAAACTCCCGCTGGGCGGTGCCGGTGGTAAAAAACACGCTGTCATTTTCGTATGCAAAATTTAAAAACAATGCCGCGGCGTTAGAATGTATTTCGCAAGCCTCACTGGCCTTGTATGAGAAAACAATTTTCACATGCTTGGGCTTGGGGCTTGTTTTTATTATGGCGTATACAAGCGGACGCAGGGCTTCCCAGGCAGAAAACCCGGGCTTTTTTGGATTTCCCTCGTCGGCGGCTTCCGGTTCAAGCTGGCCGTCAATATTAATGCGGGTTGTCGTGGTAATTTCCACACTGCGCACTTCAAATATGTCAAAAATATCTTCCCGCAAAAGCTGCCCCATGAAAAATTTAACGGTTGATTTGTCCAGTTCTAATGCAAGCATTATTGTCTCCTTCAATTTAACATTTCCACACAGAGACACAGAGAGTAAACACTGTGCCTCTGTGCAGAAGAGAAATACAAACTACAGCTTAGCAAACCCGCCTTGCTTATGGGCTTTGTATGCCGCTTCCATCATTTCTGTTAAAACAATCGCGTCATCCATGCCAAAAATAATTTCTTTGCCGTGAAGCACACCGTCAACAAACTGGGCTATTGGGCCCGGCAGTGCTTTTGGCAAATTTGTTGGCTTAATCCAGCCGCCAAAACCGCCTGCGTCTTCGTTTACTTTGCCGGAAATAAGCTGCACTTCGTTGCCTACAATTATCAAAGAACCGGCGGTGCCGTAAAGTTCTAGCATAAACGGGCTGTTGCTGGATACAAAACCTGTTTCGGACACGGCAATGGCCCCGTTCGCGTACTTCATCACGGTTACGGCGTTATCTTCCACGGCGTGGCCGGTAACGCAGGTAAACGCAGACGCAACTTCTTCGGGCTTGCCCATAATCCAAGGGATAAGGTACATTGGGTGTGCGCCAAGGTCTATCATCGCGCCGCCGCCGCACTGTACTTCGTCGTAGAAATGTGGCGGCAGCCAGCCTGCAGACGCGCCGTTGTGGGCATTGCGTACACGCATGTAATTGACATCGCCCAGCAATTTCTCGTCCATAACTTTTTTCGCGAATAGGTTATGCGGGAAAGTGCGGTGGGGGAAAGATATGCAGAATTTTACGCCGCTTTCTTCAACTGCTTTGCGGATTTCTTCCGCTTCGGCGTTTGTAAGGGCCAGCACTTTCTCTGTAAAAATATGTTTGCCCGCTTTAGCGGACTTGATTAGAACTTCCGGATGCATGTTGGTTGGCGCGTTTACGCACACGGCATCAACGTCTGCGCGGGCAAGTACCTTGTCCAAATCCGGTTCAAAATCGATACCCAGGCTGTCGGCAAAAGCCTTACCCTTATCCGGCTCTTCGTCCCAAACTACTGTTAATTGAACATCGTCTCTGTTTTTAAACTCTTGGGCGTATCCGCCTGCATGTACATGCCAACGGCTTAGCATTGCAACTTTTAACATGATAATTTCCTCCTTATTTGTGTTTGTGGAAATTATACTATACTATTGTGCAAAAAGAAACGTATGCCATGTTTCACCTCAAAGCATTCTTTATTTTGCTAACAAACTCCTTTACCGGGGCGACACTGTCTTTACCAAACCCGGCAATCAATTTAACAATTGCACTGCCTACGATAACACCGTCTGATATTTCTGCCATATCACGCACCTGCGCAGGCGTAGATATTCCAAACCCGATTGCACACGGGATTGATGATACTTTTTTTACTTGTATTATCAATTCAGCGATATTTGTGTTTATCTCATTTCTTGTTCCGGTAACTCCAAGAGATGAAACACAGTATAGAAAACCTTGCGCTTCAATAGCAATTTCCGCGGCCCGTTCCCCGGATGTTGGTGCAATCAATGAAATTAGACATAAACCATAACGGTTACACTCATCTTCAAACTCGTCTTTTTCTTCAAACGGCACATCGGGGACGATAACTCCATCAATACCTGCTTCTTTACACTTTGCCATAAATCGCTCTTTGTCGTATGCGTATATTGGGTTGGCGTAGGTCATAAACAACAGTGGCATGTTTGTTTTATTCCGAAGCCTTTTTACCATGTCAAATAACCTGTCAACAGTACATCCCCCCACAAGAGCGCGAGCACTGGCTTCTTGTATAACAATGCCCTCTGCAATCGGGTCGGAAAAAGGAATGCCTATTTCGATTATGTCAACCCCTGCTTCTTCCATTGCCAAAACAAGTTTTTCCGTTGTTTCAATATCCGGGTCGCCGCCTGTGATAAACGCAATAAGTGCCTTTTCCCCGCTCTTTATCAATTCGGCAAATGTATTTTCTATCCGGTTACTCATGTATATTCACCCCCTGATATCTTGCGATAGATGCAACATCTTTATCGCCTCTGCCTGATAAAGTTACGACAATAATTTGGTCTTTCCTCATTTTAGGTGCAAGTTTCTTGGCATAAGCTACTGCATGCGCACTTTCTATTGCAGGGATTACGCCTTCTGCCCGCGATAGATATTCAAATGCTTCCATGGCTTCTGCATCTGTAACCGGAACGTATACGGCACGTTTTGTATCAGAAAGATATGCGTGTTCCGGGCCTATGCCCGGATAATCAAGCCCGGCAGAAATAGAGTGTACAGGGGCAATCTGACCGTATTCATCTTGGCAAAAATATGATTTCATCCCATGGAAAATACCGACTTTACCGTTTGCAATTGTAGCCGCGTTTTTGGGGTTATCCACACCAAGCCCGGCAGCTTCGCATCCTACTAACTGCACGGCGGCTTCTTCTATAAATTCATAGAATGCGCCGATTGCGTTGCTGCCGCCCCCTACACAGGCAATTACAGTATCGGGAAGTTTCCCTTCTGCTTGTAAAAGTTGTTCTTTAATTTCTTTGCCGATTATTTTTTGAAAATCACGAACCATTATAGGAAACGGATGCGGCCCCATTACCGAACCTAGAATATAATGGGTATCGTCTATCCTTGAAACCCATTCTCTCATTGTTTCATTTACGGCATCCTTCAATGTCATTGTGCCGCATGTTACTGTGTTGACTTTTGCACCAAGAAGTTCCATTCTATACACGTTAAGGGCTTGCCTTTCGACATCTTCCTTGCCCATGAAGATTTCGCATTCCATACCCATCAATGTTGCGGCTGTTGCAGTTGCTACTCCGTGCTGCCCCGCACCTGTTTCGGCGATTATGCGGGTTTTGCCCATCTTTTTCGCAAGCAAGGCTTGCCCCAGTACATTGTTGATTTTATGTGAACCTGTATGGTTCAAATCTTCGCGCTTTAGGTAGATTTTTGCGCCGCCAAGGTCGGCAGTCATTTTCTTGGCATAGTATAGCAAAGACGGTCTGCCCGCATAGTTCTTTAACAAATCCAAGAATTCCTCTTGGAAAGCCTTATCATCCTTATAGAACAGATAGGCTTTTTCTAAATCCTGCACGGCACTCATTAGTGTTTCGGGAATGTACTGGCCACCAAAATTGCCGAATCTTCCTTTTATCTTATCCATGTCTAGCCCTCCTGATAAATTCATTTATTTTTCCCGGGTCTTTGAGCCCATCTGTTTCTACACCGCTGCTAACATCCACAGCAAAAGGAGTTGTTTGACTTATTGCATTTACAACGTTATTCACGTCAAGACCGCCTGCCAAAAAATAGGGTTTTGTTACTTTACCAATTAAACTCCAATCAAATGCCTGTCCGGTACCGCCGCCTTTGCTGTCAAGCAAAAGATAATCAGCAGCAGTTAATGCCCATTTTTGCACATCCCCGGCCTGTTGGACTGATACAGCCTTAATAATTGGCACAGTTGTCAGCTCCTTTAGCCTCATTATATATTTTTCGTCCTCTTTACCATGAAGCTGAACCGTTTCAATAATACCGTTTTGCGCTAATTGCAAAATATTTTCAATCGTTTCGTCAACAAAGACCCCAACCGGAATTATTTCGTTTGTCAGTTTATTTCTAAGCTCCATTGCCTGCGCAGGCGTAACTTTGCGGCGGCTATTTGCAAATACAAATCCCACATAATCGGGCTTTGTAATATTTATGGCATCTACATCGCATAACCGTGTCAACCCGCAAATTTTAATTTTGACCATGTTCTTTACCCCGTAAACGTAGGATTTCGCTGTATTTGTCGCTGCTTCGCATGATAGTTTCGCCAATTAAAACTGCATTCACACCTATACCACGCAATTTTGCTACATCGTTTGGTGTTTTAATACCGCTTTCCGAAACAAAAATAATATTTGGAGGCACAAGATTTTTCAACCGCTCACTTAATGCCATGTCAACTTCAAATGTTTTCAAATTTCTATTGTTAACACCAATTATTCTTGCGCCTGCTTTTAGTGCCATGTGCACCTCGGCTTCGTTATGCGTTTCCACAAGAGCAGAAAGCCCGATGCCGTGGGCAATTGCTATATATTCCGCAAGAGTGTCAAAATCAAGAAGTGTGCAAATAAACAAAACCGCACTTGCGCCTAATAATTTCGCCTCATAGATCATATAGCTGTCAACGGTAAAATCTTTACGCAATAATGGAATTGATACATGATTTGCAATTTCACACAAATAATTATCATGACCTTTGAAATAGAAGGGTTCGGTTAATACAGAAATCGCCGCTGCGCCTGCCGCTTCGTACTTCTTTGCAATTTGCACATAGGGGAAGTCTTCGGCAATAACCCCTTTTGAGGGTGAGGCCTTTTTTACTTCGCAAATAAAGGCAATATCTTCTGTTTTTAGCGCATCATCGAAAGGAAAGCTGTTGCTGCATTCCGCTTGCACCAATTCAATAATTTGTTCCAACGGCTGCTTCTTTTTTTGCACCGCAACCCGCTCTTTCGTACGTTCCGCTATTTCTTGCAATATATTCAATTAAACCACCCTTCCTATTGGTTTGAGCAACGCACAAACTCGTTTAACTTTGCGATTGCCGCACCGCTGTTTATCACATCATTTGCAACTTTGACGGATGCTTCTATGGACTCATATTTGCCCGAAACATACAATGCGGCGGCGGCATTTAAAACTGCCGCGTGACCCTTGTGTTTATATTCAAAACCATCGCTGCCGCTTAAAACTGCTTTAAGTATTTCTGCGTTTTCCTGCGGTGTGCCGCCCTGCAAATCTGATTGAGTACACTTTTCAAAACCAAATTGCTCCGGTGTAATGGTATACGAGCGCGTCCATCCGTTTTTAACTTCGCATACCTTTGTTGGCGCACATAACGATACTTCGTCCAAACCGTCTTCGCCGTGGACTACCATTGCACTTTTTACGCCTAAATTGCATAGTACCTGCGCCAAGGGCTCAACCAGATCACTGTCGTACACGCCCATCAATTCCATTTTTGCACCTGCGGGGTTAGTCAATGGGCCTAAAATGTTAAAGACTGTTCGTATAGCCAATTCACGGCGAATAGGCGCGACATATTTCATTGCAATGTGATAATTTTGTGCGAATAAAAAGCATATACCAATGTCTTTTAACAGCTTCGCGCTTTTTTCTGGCGTAATATTGATGTTTACACCCAGCATCTCCAACACATCTGCCGCTCCGCATTTACTTGATGCACTGCGGTTGCCATGTTTCGCCACAGGAACCCCTGCGGCGGCTGTAATTATTGCCGCCGCCGTGGAAATATTGAATGTATTTGCACCATCGCCGCCTGTGCCGACAATTTCCAAAGCGTCAATGTCGTGCAGCAGCCGTATGCAATGTTTACGCATACCAGAGGCCGATGCCGTAATTTCATCAATAGTTTCACCTTTTAGGCTAAGGGCAGTAAGATACGCACTCATCTGTACCGGCGTCGCTTCACCGGTCATGATTTCATTCATTACCGCCTCGGCGGTTTCGTAGGTTAAATCCTGTTTTTTCGCAAGTAGAATAATTGCTTCCTTAATCATTTAAGTGTCCTCCTTTTTATCCGAAAAATCCGGCACTTATCCACATTGGGATTGTAACAAGCAAAGCAAGTATACACGCCACAAAATATAAAACACCGTACAAGCTCATGTGCTTATTATCCCAGGCCCTGTCTTTATCTTCGGAAATTGAACGGCTCATAACAGCCCACATATTCTGATACGCCAAAAAGAATGCGTTGCCCGCCAAAATAAACATGGCTATCCAAATCAATGGGCTTATTTGATAGGCTTCCTGTATATCCGGGAGAATAGGCACCATAATTGCGATTGTGGGAATAAACATGGCAACGTCTATCATACTCCAAATGAACATAAACGCCATTGCGGCAAGTACAAACAACCACGGATTACCGGCTATAGGCGCAAGTGCAGGAACGATTATCCCCGAAAGCCATTCAGAAACTCCCGTTGCTGCAAAAATTGAACCTAAGCCAAGGGCCATAGCAATAAAAATGACTAAATTCCAGTTGGCGGCGGCGTTGAAGTCTTTAGTCTCTAAAACACCGAACAGGAAAAAGGCCAACATGGCGGTAATACATATAACAGCCGTCGAAAGACCGTGAAAACTCCCTGTCAAAGACGCTATGAATACTAATATTAGGATAACAGCGGCGATAATTTCATTCCGGCTCATTTTCCCCAAAAATTGATTTTTAACGGCCTCAAAAGCCTCTTTTGGTAATCTTTCTTCCGGTTTTAGAAACAGCAGCCCGAAAACAACCAGCAAAACTGTCGATACTGCCACAGGCAGAAGCAGTACGCTTAGCCAGCTATTGAAAGTAACAAGTCCGGTCATACCGGCGGCCTCGACCTGCCCCTGAATGAAAGGCCCCCAAATTACACCTGTAAGCCACCCGGAGCCGGGGACTAATGCCATTGCGAATGCTGTCAGAATAATAAGAGAATTGCCTTTCGAGCCTTTTTTTAGATTGAACAGCTCGCAGCACTGAACAGCGATAGGAACCATTATTGCAACACGCACTGTCGTTGCCGGAGTAAGAATAGAAAGCACTACGCCGATTGGAATCCAAGCAAAAATAAGAGCGGGATATGTTGGTTTGCAAAACTTAATAATCGCTATTGCAATCCGTTTACCCAATCCGGTTTTTTGAAGCGTATAGCCAAAGAAAAACGCCGGGACCAACGTCCAAAGAGCCGTTTGCGTAAATCCCGAAAAGACAACCGTCGGCTCAAGCCCAACGAGCAACCCGAACAAAGCCAGTGTCAGCCCGCCGATGGCATAAGTCAGCTTGAAAGGTTTGAAAATCCAAATACACAAAGCGATTATCATAGCCGAAAGCATGATTTGCCCCTGTACTTCCAGGCCGCCGATTGGGCGCAAAGCTATAATTACAGCTGCAACAAATAGCATAGCTGCGCTTCCTAAGTGAGACATTGTTTTTAACATTTTTTTCACCCTTTACATATAAAAAACGTCCTTGATAAAGCAAAAAATGCTTTATCAAGGACGAATAATAAACTATCCGCGGTGCCACCTTGATTTATGGATAAAAACAGTCCATACTCTCTGCAGGATACAAACATATCCCTCGCAACTGACGTATGCGTCACGTCATGGAATACTCGGCGTTAAAAAAAGCCTTTGACCATGCCCTCGGCAGTCCATTTAACAATCTGCACGTAGTCAATATTGTTGTTCAAAACAAAATTGCTACAACTATTCGGCTCTCAGCATGTACCGGCATTAGCCATGTACCCCGAACTCTCTGTAAGCGCACTTATTGTTGTTATCTCTGCTTCAACGGTTTAGTAAATATTAAGTTTGAAAAGTAGCATATCACGATGAATCCGCTTTGTCAATTGCCAGATTTTAGAAAAAATAAATTTGAAAGGATAACCCACATGGATAATAAACCAAAAATTTTAGTAGTGGGCAGTATAAACATGGATCTTTTACTACTTACCAACCGTATGCCCTTACCCGGCGAAACCATGCTGTCGGAAAAATACCAATTTGGCCCCGGAGGCAAAGGGGCCAACCAAGCCGTTGCCTGTGCCATGCTTGGAGGCGATACAACATTCGTATGCAAAATAGGAGAAGATGCCTTTGGCGAACAGCTTCGCCGGTCCCTGACAGACAAAGGCGTAGGCGTAGATTTTGTAAGTACAAACCCGGGGAAGCAATCGGGCTTTTGCGTAATTATGCTGGAGGAAGGCGGCAACAACCGCTTAATTGTCCACCTTGCCAGCAATTTAGACATTAGCAAAACCGACATAGACCGGGCCTTTGAACAGGATTATGACGGTATGCTTATCCAATTTGAAATATCCGAAGACATTGTTATTTACGCCTGCGAAAAAGCCCGCAGCAAGGGGATTCCCTTTATAGTTGACACGGGTCCGGCCATAAATTTCCCCCTGGAAAAAATATACGGCATGGAAATTCTGAGTCCCAACGAAACGGAAACCGCCGCCCTTTGCGGTATAACCCCTACCAACGAGACAGAGTGCAAAGAAGCGGCGGAATTATTGTCAAAGCGCAGCGGTGCGAAACATATCGTGCTAAAAATGGGCGACAAAGGGGCAATGCATTATCAAAACGGGCAAATAACCCACTACCCTGCCCGTAAAGTAGAAGCGGTGGATGCCACCGCCGCCGGGGATGTATTTACGGCGGCCATGGCCGTGCAGTATTTGCAGTACGGGGATATGGCAAGGGCAATACAGTACGCCAATGTAGCCGGGGCATTAACGGTAACTAAGCCGGGTGCACAAGAGTCTGTGCCAACGGCAGGGGAAGTGGAGCAGGCTATGCTGTAAGTGACTACCCCCTGATATCACATTGGCGTATGCGATATCAGGGGGTATATGGAATTATTTGTAGATATATACGGCTCTGTTCGTGCCATCCCAACGAACCATTGCACCAAGAATTTCTGATACATACCTGGCCGGTACAAAGGTACGGTCATTAATTATTACAGGCGTACCCATTCCATCCGGCAGCGGTACATCTATTACCAAAGAAATTTCCAGGCCGCCTTGCGCAATGTATACAGCGCGGGTCACGCTGTTGAAACGTACTTCTGCCCCTAGGGCTTCTGCAATTATACGCAAAGGAACCATTGTACGATTGTATGCCGGGTCTATGAATGGAGCCACATCGTTTTCCATAGTTACACCATTGCGGGTGAAGACCGTGCTGCCAATGACCAGACGCATAAAGTGAACCGGCATTGGCGGGACAGGAATAGGTGTGAATTCTACATCATCATCGACATCCTGGTCATATTCCACATATAGGACAGAGTAGTCATTATCATCGGAAACAAATTGCTGCTGTTGAGGATAACGAGGTGCCCATGGTAAATAATGCCCATATATTGGCGGCGTGACACTTACCGCAGTAGGTTGCTGCTGTGGCGGCACAGGCGGCCACGGCGGAAGTATTACATTGTCATTGCCGTTATTGTCATCGTCACCATGCGCGGCAGCGCGGGTAACGACTATCATATAAATTTGGATGCTCCCATCTTCTGCCGTTACAGTTAGAACAATGGTATTCTGCCCAACACCAAGGCTGTGCGCACCTATTCCGGTTACTGTTGCCCCTGGCGCGGCAGTGGCGTAAATTGTAACAGACGCTACAGCGTTTCCTACGTTTGCGGTATAGTTAAATATTAATGGACTGAACGCAGGCGACAAAGTGCCTTGTGATATAGTAAGGCTTGTAAGTGTTGCGTCATTAGACAATGGTGGCACTGTTGTTATTTGTACTACTGCCGTACCAAATGCGTTTGTATCAACAACAGATGTTGCGCGAACCACCAATGTTGTTGCCGATTCGTTTATGTCAACAGTAAGCGCACCAGGGGACGTTATCATTGTACCTACAGCCATTGCGCCCTTAACTGTCCAAACTACAGTCTGGTCAATGTCATTTACACCTACCACGGTTGCAGTAAAAGCTTGGGAGTTACCCGGTTGTACACTTGCAATCGATGGGCTAACAATTACATTTACAGAAGCTGCTGGTGCGTTCTCCGTTGTTACCTTTAGCGCAGGACTGCTTTCTGATGCTTCTGTATCGGCAGTTTGGGCAATTCTTTGGAAAAATGTATATAAAGTATTTTGCATCAAGCCATCAAACACGTTGTCTGTTTGCCAGTTAACGCCATCCATGGAGAACTCATGCCCCGTTACGGCGGCCAATGTCACAACGTTACAGGTAACTAAGACTGCTGTTGGTGCCGCAGGGGCTGGCGGCGGAACTTTTCTTGATACCGCCGCTGTTGGTCTGCTTGTTATCGTACCAAAGCCCTCGTCGAATGTAACTTCAAGGGTTATTACGTTGTTTAAGTCTGCTATATTAACGGTATAGGTCATTCCCGCGCCAACAATTGTATCGTTAGAACGCCAAGTAAATATCGGTGTGCCCGGAATATTGCCTTCGAAAGAGCCTGTAAGCACATCGCCAATTCGCGGGTTCATATTACTGATTATTGCAGAGCCGTCAAAAAGTGTCTCCGTACCGTCTTCCGAAATTTCGCCAACAAATCTGCCATCTTTTACAATCAGCAATCTGATGTCCGGCACGTTTACAATCACGCTGGTCATTTCTCTGCCGTAGTATAAGGCAATATTTTCGAAAAGCTTGACAGTGTTTGGTATATCCGGTATTTTATCTAAACTTTCTACTAAAAATGTCATTGTACCGCTGTCCGTACCTGTCATTTTTACGGTGTAGATATCGCCATAAGGCAAAAATGCTTGCTTAACATCATCCGACACAAAGACAAACACTTCGCTGTCCTCAACATTTATGGCAACATTGTCGATAATTTCGCCAACTAAATAACCTTGGCTATCATATATTGCTATGTCTACAGGGGAGTTCCATGAGAGAAGCTTTGACACTGTGCCGTTTTGCGCCTCTGCTATTGAAATGCCTCGGAAATCTTCATAGGTTAAATCCGGGTTTGAATCGCGCAGCCACTCTTGGTATGTGACCATTGCATGAGCTGGGTGAGGGGCTGGGGCAAATGAAGAATTAGGCATTCTAACAGCGATGTCTATACCGAACCTACTCCATTGATCAGATCCAAAGGGATTATGTTTGGAAGGGGCTGTGCGAGGAAGACGAGGAACCATATCGCGTCTATTAATTATGTTAAAAATATTACGATATCTTGCTAAATTCGTACCGGAATTTCTTGTTACACGCGGAGATGCGAAAGTATAAGTATATAGATTGTCCCCAAAACTAAATTGTCTATTTGAGTTGAGATTGCGAGCAACTAAATTTGCAACTGCACCGCCTCTGCTATGTCCTGTAATTAGGAATATATTTCTTGCGGGGTCTAGCATTCCATACCGTGCAAGATATATATCAAGATTATCTTGAAGTCTACTTGTGGCAAGAGCAAAACCGCTGTGATATCCTCCCAGCGTTGAAAACACTATAAGATTATCTATCCATTCAAGAACAGAACCCGTTCCCCTTATGACAATAAAAATTAGATTATATACTTCTCCACCACGTACAAGTGGTCTTGATGCAAAAGTATATTCAACAGCAACACCACTATCAAAATAAGGCCACCATTCTACATAAGACATATACCATCTCCCAAGCTCTCTACGGAGATATTCGTAATTATACGCAGCTTCACTTAAAACAGCTGCAAATCTTGCCAACTCATGATTGTACGAAAAAGCACTTGCAGCGAATAGTTCAGCTAAGCGATCGTTACCCGGCAATGTTACAGGCGGCGGTTCCGGCGGTATGGGCGGCGGGGGAGGTGTGTTCTCACCCAAATTCAAAAATCCAACGCCGTTATAACCCACTACTTGCCGCGGCATGCGACTTGTACCGGAAGTATTGCCCCCGATACCCAATTGGCCTGCGCCATGGTTACCCCATGCCCATACTTCACCATTGCTTCTTAATGCTATTGTATGGCTGCTATTTGCCGTAATTGCCGTCACATTATCCATATTTTGCACCTGTGTAGGGGAATTTTCTATTGGAAGCAACCAATATGCTCCCCATTCCCATGCAGTACCATCGCTTCTTAGTGCCAGTGTATGATGCCCTCCCGCTGCAATTGATACCCCTTCATCCAGAGGTAGGTCTACAGAAATCCGCACTCTCGCGGGTATAGTACGGCGGTTTCCCCACCCACCGAGACCATCGCCAAGCTGCCCATCTCCATTGTTACCCCATGCATAAACGAAACCATTCCTGTTTAAAGCTACAGAATGATGAGAATTAACTCCACCAGACGCAATTGCTGTAACACCGTTTAGTATTTCAACCGGCACCGGCACATTGCTGCTGACTGTGGAGTCATTTCCTAACTGACCCCAGTGATTGTTACCCCAAGCCCAGACTGTATTATCATCTCTTAGTGCTAAACTATGATTTGCTCCGGCGGCAATTGCTACTACATTAGTTAAATTTAACACATTAACAGGCGTAGCACTAAAGCTGCCGTGGCCGGATTCACCGTTACCTAATTCCCCGTTTGCGTTACTACCCCAAGCAAGAACATAACCATCGTTTGTCAGTGCCAAGCTATGGTGCAGTCCAGCTGCAATTGCAACTACACCCCTAAGGCTTTCTACCCGTATGGGCGCATCATGCCTGGTTGTAGTACCGTCAAATGTCTGTCCTCTAAAAGTATAAACAGTACCATCACTTGTTAGCGCAAAGCTATTTTGATGTCCAACCGCAATAAATGTTACATTGCTCAGGTTTTGCACCTGTACCGGTGTGGTACTAATAATTTCGCCCACACCGGCAGGGGAAATTCGCCCCCACGTCCAGGCTGTCCCATCACTTGCCAACGCAACCGTCCAAGAACCTCCTGCCACAATCATAGGCGTTGTACTAAATGCATCTGTTTGTGCAACATCTTCCATCGCAAGAGGCTCTTGTTCTACTTGCGCTAATGCAAAAATTCCGTTAGGCAAAAGCCCAAACAACAAAATAATGACTACAAAAAGGCTTAACTTCTTCATGGTAGTTTCTTTTCTCCCCATGATACAACATCCCTTTCACATTGTGATTTTTTTGAAATTTTATGAGACTCTATTACCTCATCAAATTTCATTGAAGTAACTTAGGACCAATTTGAGTCCCATATTATCACAACCAATCATTAGAATCAACAAAAAAAAGGACTGTTTTCAGTCCTAACTGGGATGATGTGTGATATGGCGGAACAAAAAATTAAACAAGATGGTATAGTAAACATTGGGGCTAATATACGTAATGTAAGAAAAGGAAAAGGTATTGGTCAAACGGCACTAGTAAGGGCTTTGCAGCTGCTGGGTGTAACTATGACCAGGGAAACTCTTGTAAAAATAGAGCGCGGTACACAGCATATTCAAGCTTCACAGCTTAGAGGCATTAAAGATGTGTTGCAAACCACCTATGATGAACTTCTTAAATCATAGATACACTACTACGAGTCTCCCTAAGCCGTTTCAACTACCCCCTGATATCACACGGCGAATGCGATATCAGGGGGTAGTTTTTGTCATCCCCTTAAGGAAAGTATACACTGCAGTAATTCTTTGCTCATATTTATTAGGGTGACGACCTTCGTCAAATAAAATACGCGATAACTTTCGTGTTAGTTCAGCAATAAGCTGTTTATCACGGAGAACAAGGTGCTTCCCATGAGATATATATTCACCATCAATAAACTCTGATGTGACGGGTAGCACGTTGCTTATTTTGTAAATGGCTGGACGATTGGTATGGCCTATGTGGTAATAACAGGAACGGATATCTCTGTCATGCAGACTGCAAAATTGTTTTATACGGTCAAGTTGCTTGCTTGAACGGCTTTCTATACTGCTTGTCGGTATCGCCCAGTAGATATCGGGATGGTCTTTATCTTGTATACAGCAATAAACTGGACGGTCTTTATTATCTTCGTACCTGCCTCCAAGTTCTTTTATTAAGCTGATATATTTTATTGATAATTTGTAAAATCCTGTGGGTTTCATTTTAAACCTTTCTAAAGAAAGCCCCTCGCAAAAGCGAAGGGGCTTTACATCAAACTGCTAATTTATACGCCACGCAGTAAGCGTATTCAGTCAAACCGTCAATTTATCACGCCGTACGGTAAGCGTATTCGGTCAAACCGCAAACTTAGATTCGCATACGGTAAGCGAGCTAGAGGCATCTCTGCCTTATATTAGTATTATGCCACACCCCGTAAATTATTTCAATAATTTTTCCATTTATTTTTGGGGCTTTGACCCTACACCGGCTGCCTCCTGCACCAGGTACGTCACATACTTTCGAATACTCTCCATAAAACGCCCGTCGTCCATTTCGCCGTCGGCAATGCGGCTTAGGCCCCGCTCCCATTTGCCGGTGGTTTCCGGCTGGCGCATTTCCGGCGGCACTATGCCAATCAGCCTAATTCCCTTTTCTGTAGGTATCAGGCTTTTTTTCTTGCGCTCTACATAGCCGGAAGAGATCAATTTTTCTATCATTGCCGCACGGGTGGCAGGGGTGCCAAGGCCGGAAGATTTTAGGGCTTCTTTCAAGGCTTCGTCATCTACAAAACGGCCCGCGTGTTCCATTGCGGAAAGCAGGGTTGCTTCCGTATAGGGCTTTGGCGGCTGGGTCTTTTTGTGAAGCACTTCCGTGTCTGTGGCAGTTACGGCTGCCCCCTTACATAAGGGGGGTAAGGATTCCGTTTCGGCGTCGTCTTGGGCTTTGGCGTTTTTGCCCCGGGCCGGTGTTGGTACTTCCGCCGTATCCTGTTCGTGGGCATATACAACTTTCCAGCCCAACTGGCGGTCCACCTTGCCGCGTGAACGGAAGGTTTCATCTGCGGCGCGGGTAATCACAGTGGTTACATCGTACACGTAAGCTTCGTAAAATACGGCCAAAAAATTGCGGAGTATGCGGTCGTACACTGCTTTTTCTTCCGCAGACAGTACAGACAGCGGCTTTTTAGAGCCTGTGGGTATTATGGCGTGGTGGTCGGTTACTTTTGCGTCGTTTACAATGCGGGAACCTGTTGGCAGTTGGGGCAGACCCAGTACATGGGCCGCCAAAGTGTCATACGGTGTGGGTAAGGATTCTAATGTGGGTTTTAATTTGGGAACCATATCCTTGCTTAAATAGCGGCTGTCTGTGCGGGGGTAGGTTATCATCTTGTGTTTTTCATAAAGGGATTGGGCAATTGAAAGGGTCTTTTGGGCAGATAGGCCAAGCTTACGGTTGCACTCCCGCTGCAGTTCCGTAAGATCAAAAAGTTGGGGCGGGAGTTGGCGTTTTTCTTCAGTTTCCACGCTTTCAACCGTGCCGGTCGCTCCTTTTACTTTTTCTGCTATGGCATTGGCCTCTTCTTCGGTTTTGACGCGCTCTTCTCCGTCCTTATTGATATAAATGCCTTTGTAAGTGTCATCGTTTTCCGTCGAAAAATCCGCTTTTACTTCCCAATAATTTTCCGGCACAAAGGCGGCTATTTCGTGGTGGCGGTTTACCAAAAGTGCAAGGGTTGGCGTTTGCACACGGCCCATGGGCAGCAATTCGCCGCATTTTATGGTGTACGCCCGGGTGGCGTTCATGCCCACAAGCCAGTCCGCTTCCGCCCGGCAGCGGGCAGAAGCGTAAAGGTTGTCATACTCTTTCCCGTCCTTCATTTTAGCAAGGCCGTCGGAAATTGCCGCGTCTGTAAGGCTGGATATCCATAGCCGCTTCACGGGCTTTTTGCAGTTTGCCCATTGATATATGTAGCGAAAAATCAGTTCTCCTTCTCTTCCGCTGTCTGTGGCGCATATTACCGTATCAATTTCCTTGGAGTTAAGCATTTTTTTCAACAGGTTTAACTGTTTGCTTGTTTTGGGCAGGGCTTTTAAGCCCATTGTCTGCGGGATAATGGGCAGATCATTCATACGCCATTTTTTTAATGCCGGGTCGTAGTCTTCCGGCTCTTTTAAGGTTGCCAAATGGCCTATTGCCCACGAAATTACATATTCGTCGCTGTATAAGTAGTTATCGCCCTTTTGCTTGCAATTAAGCACACGGGCAATGTCACGGCCTACGGATGGCTTTTCTGCTATTATTAAAGTTTTCATGTAAAGCACATACTTTCTAGTTTACAAAAATTATCCCCGCACATTTGCAGCGTGTTTTTTAGTATAACACATTAAATCATGGTACAAAAGCCGGGCGCATATACTTTAGCAAACGGATAATTTAGCACGTGAAGCCGGACGGGATAAGAGGTGCAAAATGAGACGCAAATTTTGGAATAAACGCAAAAAACCCAAAGGTACTGCATGGCGCGTTCCAAGGCGGTACCTTGCCTTTACCATGCTGCTTATTGTCGCGGTAGTTTTTGTACATAGCTTTTACCGGTTTGACAGGCGTATTTTGCCCATGGTGCTGGAAGCCGCCGAGCTGCGCATTCAGGCAGAAATAAACAACATTATTAATTACGTCATACAGGAAATTGTACTGGAGCGGCGTGTAACGGCCCAGGATTTTTTGCTTAAAAGCACCGAAACAGAAGGGATTGGCTCTGTATTGTCTGTAAATACGGTGTTAGTTAACGACATATGTAACACAGCCGCCCAAAGGATATCCGAGCGGCTGAATAACTTGGAACCTGAAATTGTATCCGTGCCAATGGCACTGGCACTTGGCCTGGACACCCTGGCCCAAAGGGGGCCGCGTTTTTCATTCACCCTTGCGCCGATAGGCAACGCGCTGGTTGATTATGAATCCGGGTTTACCGCCGTTGGAATAAACCAAATCCACTTTGCGGTATGGCTAACTGTGGAATCTGTAGTACGGATTATCAACCCCGTCCATTCATCGGAAATTATAGTAATGCGCAATGTTTCCCTGGTAGACACAGTTATTAGCGGCACAGTGCCGGAAACATATGTGAATATGGATATACCGGGGTTGACGCTAACGCCATAGAAGTAAAACGCGTTCCTTGCCAGTAATTAAACAGCCGTGGTATAGTTTGGACACCCCCATTTGAGAGGAGACTTTCCATGACCAAACGAGAACGCGTAATTGCCGCGCTGCAACACAAAGAAACCGACTTCATCCCCTACGAAATAGGTTTAACAAAAGCGGCCTACGAAAAAATGGTAGAGTTTTACGGCAGCGCGGATTTTGCCCGCAACATCGGCAACCACATAGCATCTGCCTACTATGACGGCGGCACCGCACCAATGGCAGACAGGAAAGATTACTACAAAGATGATTTTGGTGTAATTTGGAACCGCACCGTAGACAAAGACATTGGTGTGGTAGAAAATTTGCAATTTCCACAGCCGGACATGAGCCTGTATCAGTTCCCGGAAGTACCTGAAGAGCGAATCCGCAAACAGTGCGAAGCGGTTCTTGCAAATGCCGGTGACTGTTTCACCTGCGCATCTCTTGGTTTTTCGCTGTTCGAACGCGCCTGGACGCTTACGGGAATGGAAAACCTTCTCATTTACATGCTAACCGACCCAAAATTTGTGACAGAGCTAATGGACAAAATCCTGGAGTTTAACCTAAAGGTTATCGACATATTTTTAGATTACGATTTCGACTGCATATTTTTTGGCGACGATTGGGGCCAGCAAAGCGGATTAATTATGGGGCCGGTAATGTGGCGTAAATTCATCAAACCGCCACTGACAAAAATGTATGCCGCCGCAAAGGAAAAAGGCCGCTTTGTAATGCAGCACTCCTGTGGCGATATTCAAGAAGTTTACCCGGACCTTATCGAAATTGGCTTAGACGCCCACCAAACCTTCCAGCCGGAAATCTTTGACATCCGGGAAATAAAAGCAAAGTACGCCGGTAAGTTATCATTTTACGGCGGTATCAGTACACAACAAATGCTCCCCTTTGAAACACCGGAAGGCGTTGTAAGGGAAGCGAAGGAAATCATGAAAGTCATGGGCAAAGGCGGCGGGTTTATTGCTGCCCCAACCCACTCTGTACCCGGGGATGTGCCAGCACAAAATATCGACGCGCTAATCAAACTGTTCCAAAACCAAAAGGGCTAAACCGGTTCAAGATACCTATTAACATCGTCTTTTGTAATACCGGGGTGAAGGGCAATATTCAGCATATCCGCTATAATTTTAGATAAGCGTCCTATTACAGCATCAACTTCCTTGGGCGTGACAAACATATTACCGGCGTACGGGGCTAAAATTTCTGTTATCAGCCCGTATCTGTCAGAGTCTTGCATAGTGGCAAGCATATTGAAAAAAGGCTCGCCTTCTGATACTTCTTGTGCCATGGCCCCCAGTATTTTTTCCATTGTATCATTTACCAGTGTGGCGGCGTCTACCACCGTCGGCACACCAACCGCTATTACAGGAACGCCCATGCTGCTCTTATTAATGGGCGTTCTTTTATTGCCCATCCCTGCGCCGGGGTTAATTCCCGTGTCAGACATTTGAATAGCAGCGTTTATACGGTTTGTACAGCGGGCGGCAAGGGCGTCTATGGCAATTATTAAATCGGGCTTTGTTTTTTCTGCCACACCTTTTACAATTTCCGCCGTTTCTATGCCCGTTATGCCCATTACCCCGGGGGAAATAGCGCACACCGCCCGCAAACGGCCTTGCAAGTCTTGCGGCACAAGCTCACCCATGTGGCGCGTCACCATCAGTTTTTCGCATACTTTTGGGCCCAGGGCATCCGGTGTAACTTGACGGTTGCCTAAGCCAATTACCAAAGCAGTGGCGTCTTTTGGTAAATTGTGCAAACGTCCCAGCTTGCGGGCCAGAATTTTTACTATTTCCTCGTGGGTTTCGGGGTCATTTTCCTTCATCGCGTCAGATTCCAATGTAATGTAGTTGCCAATTGGCTTGCCCATGGCCGCCGCACCTGTTTCATCGGTTATCTCTACCCAGGTCACGGTTACGCCAAGTGATTCGTCTTGTTCTACCGTCATTTCTACGCCGGGGATTTCATCACCGATAGTGTCACACAGATCTTCACGTATTTCCAATGCCAGGTCTGTGCGGATATTTTTGTTTGTTTTTAGCATTTTATCACCTACCATAGTATGCCTTGGTACAGTGAAATTTATGTAAACTACGCGCGTCCAGGTGCCGCACCCGGACGCGCTGTAAAAATGAATCGTTATCCAACACTGCGTAATGTTTCAACTTCCTCAAGGGTAAGGTCGGTAACAGCCGCAATTTGGTCAACAGGCATAGACGTACCCAATAAATTTTTTGCTATGGACAGGGCTTTTTGCTTTGCTGCACCTTGCTCTCGTGCATAAATATCTCGCTGTTCCTTCAGCCTTGCGTCATAAAGTTGGCGTGCCTTTTCATCAGCAGAGAGTTCCATAAGACGCAGTGTTGCTTTTTTCATTACAGGACTTTTTTCTGCTAACATGGTCAACTCCTCCTCCGTCTTAGCATCTAAAAATTTCATCCAGTTTAATAAGTTGGCATTACCTGTATCTTCACTCAATTGGCGTGTTTTTGGGATTTCCAGCGTATGAATTTCTAATGCATCAGTAAATCGCACTTTGTTTTCAATATCGTACAATCCAAATTGATGATGATACTTTTCGCTATGCTCAATTAGCTTATGGCCGGTTATTATAATGCTAACTACACGCTTGATTTTGTCGTACTGCTCGCTTTCGCCAATTTGTTCTGTTATCAGCTTGGAAGTATAAAATAAAATCCTTGTGTCCATAGAGGGCATTGGGTCAATCTGGATTTCGATATGAATAATTTTTCCAGATTTTAATTTCAGCTTTACATCAAGTATGCCAAGTTTATCACCCTTATATTCTTGAATAAGAAAAGGGTTTGATATGATAATACCATCATATTCTTCGGATGGCAATTTCAACACAGCCATCAAAAAATCTGTAAGAATTTCGGTACTATGCTCCGTACCCATTAGCATTTTGAAAATTATGTCGAGCATAGGGGAGAGGATTTTATTTTTCATTATATAAAACCAAACCTTTCACCTACATTATAACACATACCTATTACTATCTGCCAATCAGCATTAGTTCACCCCATCCGGATGGGTTTTGCCAGCTGTCATCTGTGGGGTCGCTAAATTTGGTGATAGAAACACGGCTGCCCGTATCATCTGCGTGAATTAACTGCAGTTCGAACCCGATAATTGCATTATTGTAAACCTCCCTGTGAAGGAAAGGCATTTGTAATTCCAAAATCCAACCGTTATCGGTTTCACGGGTAGCAGATAGGAAACGTCCGCCATCGCTTACGCCGTCTGTGCGGTCGTTGGTAAAGTCTACGCGGTATTGTACGCCGTTGGCCATAGAAAACGACTGCTTCATGTTAAACTCATCCAGATAAATTTCCACAGAACTGCGCATCCATGGGTCATTGTGGTCGCGGTTACGTATGCCGCCGTCTGTAATTTCAACCCATACAAACAAGTAGTTGGCATTCCACAATACACGGCTTTCGCCTGTAAGCAGTTGGTTGCTTGGCAAGTCTACATAACGATACACGGGCAACTCTATTGCAAATGGTGTGGCATTGTTCCAAATAGAGTCCATTTCCGCGTCAATGGAAGGGGCTTCCGGTGTAAACATGGCATTTTCAATACGCGGGCCATATACCAGTGTTACCGTACCAAAAGTGGAAGGGTCATTCCATGAATTACAAGTTGTATCGTTCCACTTTGTAATGCCCACTCTGGCACCCGCAGCGTTACCGTCGTTAATTTGCATATCCCAGCCAATTTGATGGCCTTCCTGCGGCTCTACATACCGGAAAGGAATGCGCATTTCTATAACAAAATATTCGCCTACACTTACGCGGGTGGCAGTGTGTACGCCTTCAAAAGTGGCCGCGCCGCCGGTAAGTTCATTTAAGAAATTTACGCGGTATTGACGGTCGCCTTGTTCGTAGGAACTGCCGGTAGTCCTGCGCTCACTAAAGTAAATGTCCATAGAGTCGTTGTACCAAGGCTGAGAACCTGCGGCGTGCAAATCATCGTCGAAAATAATCATCCAAGCATACAGATAACTGTAGTCCCAAAGCAGGCGGCCTTCGCCCGTTACCCTATCCCCTTGAACAAACCTGTCGATTGGCATGACAGGGGCACGGTTCCACACAGCATCCATAACACCATCAATTGCAGGCGGTGTATTTGTGAAAACAGCTTCCGATTCTCTACCGGCAGGCAGCGGAGGCGGCGGTGTTGGCGGGTCCGGCTCAGGTTCCGGTACAGGGGTAGGTTCGTCTGCGGGTTCCGGTTCGGGCTCTGGCTCCGGCGCGGGTTCCGGTGTTGGGGCTTCTTGCTGCTGGCCGGGTGGCGGCTCTTCCGGCTGCGTTTCATTTCTTCCGCAAGCGGCAAAAGCCAGGGCCAAAACCAACACAACAATAATCAGCAAACATAATTTGCGTACAAATGATTTCATTCTCTGACTCCTCCTTGTAAATGGACGTTTTGTTTGATAATACCATCTATTCGCCTATTTGTTAACAACAAATGTTAATATTTTTCGAACTTTTCTTTATTAGCAGAGAGCGAATAACATATATTCCCATTGATTTACAATAACCACCAATGGTACATTAATAATACTAGAAATATACTGTAAGCCCACAGATAGGAGATGACACAATGCATACTATACTAAGTCATTAACGATTCTTACCTGCATACTAATTATCATAGTCGCATTTACCGCATGCGGAAGAAACCGTAATGAAGCAAGCAACGAACCTGCCCAATCGGCAACCTCAGCAACCATTGGCACAGGTAACATGCCTATCCAAACTTTAAGCATTGCCGCACCACTTTATTTTGGTCAACTGGTTCAAGATGCCGGTTCCCGCCTGCAACAGGAACTTGCTGCCGCAGGAGTTCAACTGGACCTTAACATTACACTCTTTTCCTATAGCGATGCCGAAAGCCATGTTAGGGAGCAGTACGCATTATTTTCTATGGGGCAAGGTGCAGACGTATTTTTTGCAACCCCGGAACATCCCTTACTGGCCTTTATTGATGGCGGCTTTTTGGCAGACATTAATGAATTAATAGACACATACTCTAACCGTGACTATTTTTTCGCAAATGTACTGGAAGCTTTTGAAATAGACGGGAAGCTATTCACATTCCCGTTAAATTTTGCGTTCGATTATGTAGGGATAAATGCTACGTTACCCACAGAGTTTATAGAACGCTTTGCACAATACGACACAATTACATTAAACCGGCTGGCAATTCTCTACAACGAATTGCAGCAAGCTTATCCCGAGCTAAGTCACCTGGCTTTTGGCCTTGGAGGCAGGTTGCAAGAAGGTATAAATGACTGGATAAACCAAAGTATTAACTGGTCTGCCAGAAATGTAACTACCATCGCCTCGCCGCTTTTGGCCAATTTGCGCAATGCATTTTATGATAACGCAAGACATAATACGGCCGCTGAAGTTGGCTTTGGAGGGAACCCCGTTAGGGCAGATGTTTTGGAATTATTTCAGGAAAGATATGTATTTTCTTTTACAATAGCCGCACAAGATGCATTCAATGCCTTAATGGACTTTTCTTCACCACCTTATTTACATCACATACCTATAGCCGGGGAAAACGGCGGTTTGCGCATAGGACGATACGATTTGGTTAGTGTAAATGCTGCGGCAGACAGTACGCTGGCGTTTGCATATTTGCAGCACCTCGTAGCAGCCTGGGTAGACAGCTTACTGGGAGAATATTCATTAAATACACCTGTTAAGCGTGAACTTTTCATGGCTCATTCAGAAAGAGGATTCTTACGGGCAATGTATGTTCCGGAATCTCTACGAGCCCAAGGCACTATAAGGAATGCAATTTCCAGGCTGGAACATTATTTGGAAATGCCAATAACCGTTCCTGCAACTTTGTTTTTGCTTTCTCCAAATTTGCAGGCGGATGTTATGGATGACGCAATGAACAGAGACATGACACAGCAGCAAGCAGCACAGGAAATTCGGTCAAGAATTTCCTACTGGCTGGAAACGGGTGAATCATTAGAAGTTGACAGAGAATGGCTGGAAATTCAAACTCTTCTTGCATCAAGAGTGGATTTACCAACACAGACTATATCTATTCTTGCATACTTTGGATATGCCCGAATTTTAGAGCAAGCTGCTGCTGCAATGAATTTAGCGTTTGCCCAACGTGGAGAGCCTTATAATTTTGACATTGACATAACTACATTCACCTGGCGGGAATTAGATGCTGTAAACGCACGCTTTGCAACACTGCTAATGGCCGGGGATGGGTATGACATAATTTTTGTTGATGGGATAAATAACCACCCACTATGGGCTTGGGCAGAATCCGGCTTACTAACCGATGCTTGGACATTAATTGATGCTGCCCCAAATGTGACACGAGATGATTTTTATGTAAATGCATTAGAAGCCTTTGCTCATAATGGAGGGCTATGGGGATTACCGCTTAGCTTTGGGTTTGAGTATGTTGGTATAAACACAAGCATTCCTTCGTCGTTTATTGACCGATTTGCCCAATTTGAGATTATTAGTGTAAGAGAGCTTATGGAATTGTATTTAGATCTAAGGGCTGCATTTGAGGATGAAATAGATCACTTACATTTTACAAGAGGGTCGAATACAAGCCGGATAGAGCAAGTTGTTTTACACGATTTAGGAAGTTTTGTGGATTTTGAAAACCGCGTCTCCCATTTAAATAGTGCAAATTTCGTTTCGTTTTTAGAAACAGTACAGCAAGCTTACCATACACCTCCTCCCCAATGGTCAGAAGGAATAATTACAAATACAGTAGGCAGGCAATGGAATCGTAATTTTGCAGACAGGTTCAGAAGTTGTTCTCATAGACGTTTAAGCAAGGTATGGATATGTGAAATACGCACCATATTTTCAGAAGAAGAAGAGCGGATTTCATAGTCTTTGGATAATCGTCGTGAGTTGCCAAGCCATGCCAGAGTGCGCTCGACTACCCATCTTTTCGGCAAAACAACAAACTGTGGAACGATACGCTCGGATATATCAACGTCCAAGCCAAGTTCAGCCAGTACATCCTCTACAAACGATTTACGATACCCCTCATCTCCGCAGAATTTTTCAATAGTCGGATATGCTGTATGTGCCTCTTTTGCAGGGTTTATACCAGATTTTGTGTCATGAATATTTGCCGCATGTACCACAACCGCAAGCATGTTGCCCATTGTATCAGTTACGATATGACGCTTTCGCCCTTTAACTTTTTTTCCCACCGTCAATGCCACGCTCATCGCTTGCATAAACCGTTTTCACACTTTGAGAATCTATAATCCCATAGCTTGGGGTTTCCCTGCGTCCTGCTTTTTTACGAGTTTCTTTTACGAGAAACTGCATGATTTTTTCCCATAGACCACTTTCCACGGCTCGATAATAGAACGATTTTACTGCACTCCATTTCGGGTAGTCGTGTGGCAATGCCCTCCATTTGCATCCATTGTCGACTAAATACAGTACGGCTTCTACCAGCGAACGCTTGTGTATTTCACTTTTGTTTCCGTTAGGAAAAAATTTTGATATCTTTTCCCATTGAGCATCTGTTAAATCGCTTGGATAGTTGGTTGGGATGTATTCTAGCGTTTTCATGCGAGTATTATAACTTATTTTCTTCTATGAGAACAACTTCTCATATTCACCGTTTATTCTCATGACCTGTCTGCTGCACACGCGTTGTTTCCGTTATATGATATGTACTTTGACCATTTCATACCTCTTACAGACGACTCCGGCAGACTGCGCATACGTTCATATGGACATCTTAGTGGTATGTGGGGTACACTTGCTTTCCCGGCTGTAGGCAACAGTCCGCTTGCTTTTGAATTTGCATTGCATCTAGTAGATGCGATGGTAAACCCTGTTGGCGCAGCACAATACCATGCATACTATACACTATCTCCAATGCCATGGGGGGCAGAAGGTATATCAACACCCATCAAACGTTCTTTGTTCGAGCAGCAGATTACCCAAAGCCTGGCCGGTGCCGCAGCACGGGAATTTAGCCCACGCAACCCGGATGGACGTAGTATATTTGATGATGCAGTACGTGACAACAGCGCGGAAGCAATTGAAAACGCCATATCCAAACTTGCGGTCTATAACGAAATGCCTATGGTGCATCCGCCATTTTTGCCAACCGGTTTGCGCAATGGGCTTATAGACATTCTTACACAGTTTGGACAGGGGTTACTTGCACCGGAAGCCACTGCGCAACAAATGCGTAACAGAGTTGCCCTCTGGTTAATCGAATAATTTGAAAGACACATATTTACCCCCTGATATCATATTGGCCAATGTGATATCAGGGGGTATCTTAAATTTAGTTTACTGCATTCGCATTAACCAGCAGCACCTCTGCCACCTGTCCGTAAACTACAATGGACAATTTAATTGTCTGCCAGTCTGCATTCTTACTTACATCTATCAAGTTGAAATAGTCTAACCAGCCTATACCTGCTGCCCACATGCGGTTTATGCGCACAAAGTCCATTGCACAATTGCCGTCTTGGTCGGTGGCTGTAACTGTATCTGCTGCTGCAAAGTATATTGGACTGCCTACCCCGTCAAGCTGTGTCCACATGCGAATTATTCCGCTTGCGGCAAGTGACGCATTGGGGCGGGATGGTGCTCCGCCGGGGCCGTTGTTGAAAATATCAAAACTCAATACAGGCATTGGCGCTTCTGTTTCAAAAATGGCTGTAAACGTCACATTTTCCAACACAGTAAAGTTCAACGGGTTAACTGCGCCTTCTACGCCTTCAACTGCCCATTTTACAAAACGGAAGCCCGGCAACGCCTTGGGGTACGGAACGCTGTTGGCCAAAACTACCCAGCCGTCACGTACACGAACAGGGTTGTGCCATGGGGTTAACGGTATTTCCACTCCGCCATGCCCCGCCACAAAAGTTACATAATGGAACAGTGGGTTAAACCTTGCGGTAAAGGCCAAGTCTTCATATACGTTACCATGCTCTGCGGGGCTGTTTGGGTGCCATCCCGCAAAATAGAAACCTCGTCTTGCAACAGGGTTTGGAATATATGCTGCAGGAATTTCTTTGCCATGGGGCACTTCAATAGATGTGGTAACAGCCGCATAAACGCCTACCGCACCCGGTTCTACGGTAAATGTAACTGTATGGTAAGAAGGGGCAGGTTCATTTCCGGGTACTAACAATAAGTAACCCATGTTGTCACCTTTTACGCCAACCGCTATACCTGCGCCGTATTCGATAAACCGCCTTACGCCGCCGTCACTGTCATTTATCGTAAAACTTATCCGGGCTATATCCCCAACGCTGACATCGGCAAACCCAAGGTAATCCCACCTAATAGCTATTTCATAAACGGTCTGATTATTAACATCATCACGGATTATAACCGATCTGGCGTTATCTTGGCTTATCGCGCCTGTTCCCACAGGTGAAGAAGTGGAATTCAGCCAGCACCACTGGGTTATGGTGCCGTCGTTGTGTAAAGCAAAGCCCATTTCCCTAAACCCAACGTTATCCCTTACAGAAATTTGAATACCGTCGCCTTGCCAGATATTGCTGCCCACTTGGTTTTGGAAATGCACACTGTCGGTAACGGTTATGGCAATATACAGATACTCTTTGTCCCAAGCCACCATACCTGTCGCGCTTAAGTCATCGGGGTCTAATGTGCTTGCCAACGTGCCGTAGTCGTCAATTACACCTCTGCTAAAGTCAATAATCTTCGCCGCGTTTCGCCAAGCGTCTTCATCTAACACACCGTCTATTTTTATTGGCACCGGTGTAAACCCGGCTACGGTATATACAAACGGCAAATACACTGTGCCCACAAAATCGTTGGCAGTTACATTAAACACAAGTGTTTCTTGCGCTATTGGTGACACAAAGTAGGGATTAAGGTCAAAGTACAGCGCGATTTCTTGGCCATATGCCAAACTGCTAAATGCGGCGTATGGGACGGTAAAGAAATTAACCGGTGAAACCAGTTCAACTCTGCCGCTTATGGCTTGCCCTGCAGGGTCTACGTTCCTTACTGTGGCCTGTATCCGTATTCTGCCTGCAGCTTCGTTAAATACAGGCGTAACCGAAAGCGTTACCGGGTCCGGGTCATTCCATACCACTTCCATCATGGCATCAACTATTTCCGGGAAAAAGAAAGTGTTATTGCCCCGGTTAAATATGCCAAAGCGTTCACCGGTACCCTGGGTTGTGTAGTTGTCCCACCATACACATGGGATTCCAAGTCTGCGACCGGCAGCTACAAAATACGCGGCGTGGTCGGCTCTTTGGTCTGTATTATTTTTGTTTTGGGAACCAAACTCGCCTACAATAACAGGTATACCCCGGCTAACGAAATAATGGTTCATCCTGTTAAAGAACCAGTTAACATCATTTCTTCCGGCTTGGGTAAATACATTGTTGGGGTCATTTATTCCGCCAAAGGTAAAACTTACAGGGGCGTAAGAATGTACGGAAGCTATTAGCCTATTCTCATACATATCCGTTGGCAGTACAAAATAGCTCAAGTGGTTGGGGTGCGCACCTGCGGCATAAGTCGGAACCATTACAAAACGTCGCTGGTTGTTGCCGCCTGTTGCGCGTATTGCATTAAGAATCAACTGGTTATATCGGTTTACATTGCGGTAGTATTCCGGCGCACCAATCCAGTTCCCGCCTCCGCCATGGGGGTATCCCTGCATTGGCTCGTTCATGGTGGCAAAAATTAACCGGTCACAGTAGTTAATAAAATGTTCTGCAATCTGCGTCCACAAAATTTCTACCATATTTCTGTTTGCTTCAAACTGGTCATCTCTCATGCCATACTTCCAGTTGTCGTGATGCGCGTTGATAATAACATTCATTCCGGCATCAAGGCCCCAATTGACCACTTCTTCTACCCTGTCCAAAAACCATGGAGCAATAATGTAATCCGGCCCGGGGCCCACACGCCTAAAAGCACCGCCGCCTGTTGTCCAGGTTACAGGAATACGAAGAATATCAAACCCCGCGTCGGCAATTGCTTCAATCATGGGCCTGGTTGTTAAATGAGGCATCCATATGGTTTCCGCATTTCCGGTGTTGGTGTGCGCGTCAAGAGTGTTGCCAAGGTTCCAGCCCACTCTCATGCCGCGCACAAAATCCATGGCGTCCATATCTCTCATTTCTCCTACGCTAAGGGCAGGGAATACCACTGTAATCACTCCGCTGTTCGCACTGTGTGTTACGCTGGCGGCATAATCAACCGTAAAGAAGTTGGCGGGTACACCTTCAAGTGTGAAACCCGGGTTTGGGGTTAGTGTAATGGTTGCGGTGTAAGATCTTTCTCCAAAAACATCATCAACTGTATCCCATTCAACCGTGCCTGTAAACTGCGGAGTTGCTGTTACTGTATTAACAGGTGTGCGCCCAAGCATTGGCCGTCTGACGCCGCTTACTACAGGGTTGTTTATAGGAATATCTCCATCCGGCAATACAAAAGTTACGGTAAAATATGTGGAGTAAACCCTGCCAAACCGGCTGTAAGTTACTACAACCCTTTGCTCCCCAACAGTCCACGGGCTATAGCCGCCTATATTTAATCCGGCATTGTTGGCGCGTACAAATTCATTTCTATTGTTATCGTAAACCCATACCACCAAACCTGTTGTATCCAGGCGTTCGCCTATGGTAACTTTGGTTTGATAAGGGGCTTGCCCTACTACAGCGGCTTCTATCAGAGAAAACTCACTAATGTAAACTGCTATGCTGGATCCTGGGTTTTTCCATACATATGCCTGCGGCACAGCGTCCCATACACCAAAGTCGGGAACTGTTGTAAGCCAGGAATGACGCCAGCCGAAGTTTGCGTTAAGCGGTACCGTATGCCATGTACCCGGCGTAGAACGCTGTATTCCTACCCCCAAATTATCGCCCGGGGCAATGCCAAAGGCTGCACCTTGGATTCTTAAGTAATGTGTGGTACTGTTTCTTAGCTGCGGGAGGTTTTGCCATGCACCTTCTGCATTTGGGCCTACCCGCAGCAAGTACGTATGCGGCCCATGGGTACCCACATCCCACCACGTAAGCTCTTCGGACGAAAGCACTCGGACGGGATCGTTACTGTCGTTTTGCGGGGTCCAGTGGTTCATTCCCTCAGAAAAGTCACTGTTTAAAATCACATCGGTCGGTACAGGTCTGTACGGGTACGGGTCGTCCGTAGGCAAATCATCGGGAGGGCCAACTACCGGACGAATTCGGTTAACGCGGAAATTATTAATGGTTACATCCATGTCCCTTGCATGGATACCTACCCAACCGGTAGACCTAATATTGTTTTCGTCAATACCTTCCAGCCTTCTGGTACCGTCTGCATACAATAAGAAGCGATTGGCTTCTGCTTCAATACGCAGCGGCATCAATCTTTCCCGTATGGCATTTCCAACCCCTTGCCATCCACCGGGAGGCAGTCCGCCCCAGGCCCCGGGGGCAATAAAAGCAACGCCGCCTGTAGGCCCCACAACTAAGCGGTACCATTGGCCCCACTCAATGTTTTGCGCCGGGTTTCCGCCGTGTCGGAAATAAAATTGCAATTCCGGGTTACCGGCAGGCGCGGCATCATTTATCATTACATCAGCTTCTATTACTAAATTATCCCATGATACATTTCCTATTGCATAGCTAAAACCTCTACTTACAGGGCCAAAGCTAGTAGGCCCGTACAACAATGTGCCTATTACATTTCCGGGTATCTGCGTGTCACGGTAATCGGCAATAACTCCATCATTTACCGAAAAGACCCGCAGCCATTGCCAATCCCTTACATTTGTACCAATCGCATCATTAAGCGCGAAAGAAGCTGCCCCGGGAACATCGACAATTGGGCCGGTTGTTGGCAAACCGGACACATTATCCGCAATTACAAAATACAAATTCCCCGATAAACCTGCCGCATTAATAATTTCAATCCTTCCGTCTGGTACATCCCGCGGGTCGGTAAAGGTGAAATCCCCAAAACCAACAGAGGCAGCGGCTGTTTCCGCGTAAACCGGTGCCCAGGGCACCATTCCCAAAACCATAGCAAATGCCAACACCAATACTAACAGCCTTGCACTACGCTTACATTTTTGCATACTCTTCCTCCTTAATTTTTGTTGTAGAAATAGCCATAATAATTACACTGGCAGATGGCCTATTTCATCAACATTCATATGTTTTTAACAGTTATCTGTTATTACACTGTATAACATTCACCAATCCCTTTGTCAATCTAAAATTTTGCGCACTATAAGGTGTATGTTTGCAAATTTACAGAAACAAAAAAAAGACGAAGACAGTTGTCCTCGCCTTAATATATGCGGTAATTACCTCAAAATCGTGTATTTTACAAATTTGTGACAATATTCACAAACTAATAATACACTGTAACAATTCGCCTGTCAATAACATATTAAAAAAATATTGCTAAATTTCCTCATTTTTTTCCCACACGTATTCCACATATTCAACTTGCGGCGGTATTACAAACCGGGCAGTCCAGTCCCGATAACAATCTACACATAGGTCAATTGTGTGGGACTCCCCATCATAAGGCGAGTGATACCCCCAATTTTTTGTTAGCGAAATATGATCTTCAAAATATCCGGTAGTGTCTTTTTCAACATCACGCCCACAATAGTTACAACGTACATTTGCCACTTCAGGCAGCACTGCAGGCCGCTCCAAAAAACTTTTCATCCCCAAGTTCCCCCTTAAAATTTACTAAACTTCTTACATTACTAAAAACCATGCAACGTTATTATTCCTTTTTACCTTACAAGCAACACAGGGAAAGGAAGGGTGTTTTGCCATACGGCAAATTTATTTTGGCCCGCCCTCACTTACTCCTTTGCGCAAAACTGTGTTAAACACCGTGCGCATTAGAATCCATAAATCGAAAAAAAATCCTATTCGTTTAGCATACTCACCGTCATAAGCGGCTTTTTTTTCTATTGGCAGTTCGTCCCGCCCGCTTACTTGAGCAAGGCCGGTCAGGCCAACCGGGATAGAATTTGCACCATATTTTTCACGTTCCGCAATAAGATCGTCCTGGTTCCAAAGGGCAGGGCGCGGCCCAACCAGCGATAAATCTCCTTTTAGTATGTTAATAAGTTGTGGAAGCTCGTCCAAACTGGACTTGCGCAAAAACCGTCCAACGGGCGTTATAAGGCTTTCCGGGTTTTGCAACAAATGAGTAGGCACATCCTTAGGTGCATTTTCATACATACTACGGAACTTATAAATCATAAAAAATTTTCGGTTTCTTCCATACCGTTTTTGTTTGAAAAATATAGCCCCCCGCGAACCGGTTTTTACAAGCACCGCTAAAACAGCCATAAGCGGCAGCCACAGTGGTGCGGTAATCAGTACCAACAATATATCCAATATTCGCTTGATGTATAGGTACATACAAACCTCCGGGGTTTCATATCTCTATTATATTTAAGCAATTGTACAGATATGCAAATGATAATTAATTTCTTACAGAATATAATGTCATATCTACAATTATTCTTACCCGCAAATTTCTGTCCCAAACAATATTCGTTGCCAAAACACTTGCATGTGTATTTTCCAATGCGTATAAAAAAATATAAGCATCACTTACCTCATACTCTGCGCGAATACGGTATTCCGTTATGTTACCAAATGCTTGCACATAAAATCTGCCATGCTCGCTTGCTGCAAAATTTATACTGCGAAGGCTATTCTGCTCCATAATTTGTTGGATATCCGAAAGTGCAAGTATGATTTCATTGTTGTTTAACAAACGGCGGCTTGCACTTAGTGTTTCCAATTCGCGCAAATTATTTTCATACGCCGCATAATGCCTTGCTCTGGCAGAATATTGGCTTTCTTGCCACGAAATATGATTACTCAATTGGTTAATATCCCGCATCTTTGGCAAGATAATAAATGTTACAGCAACAATAATAAATAAAAAATTTGACGCTGTAAATATTAGCATTTTCTTGCTCTTTATCATCTTTCCACCCCCTACACGACAGTAATAAGCTGTGGTACAGTTATCTCAAACAGCCTTTGGGCAATCCACGAGCCTTCCAACATTTCATTAATCATAGGGTGAGCTGTTGTTGCAAACAATGCAACTAAAACAAGCCCAAACCATAGAATAACCGCACTCATTATCACGCCAAAAACAAGCCCGCCAATACGGTTTAAAGTACGAATTACAGGAAGCATGCTTACTATATCAAGGGCGTAGCCAATAAAAGTTAAAGCAAGCATTGTTAGTGCAAACACTGCTAAAATTGATATACCGTTAATTACCATATTGGCAAAAAAACCGGCAATATATTCTTCAATAGTAGCAACTTGCAACAGTTCAAACATGTTTGGCGTATTATAGGAATGTAATATTCTTTGTAAAATACCCGGCAGCGGTAAATTATCAATTATATCCACGCTATAGGCCGCCGTTTGATCAGCGAAAAAGCCCTCCAAATTCATGGCACGGGCAATACCGTCCCGGATTGTAGGGAACAACTCTGTTTGACGCAGTGCCCGGGCAACATATGGATACAATTGCCGCGCCACAAGCATTGCAACAAAAAGAGAGACTAACCTGTATACTGTACGAATTAATCCTTTGTGATACCCAGCTATGGCACACAGGGCAACAATTGCAACAATTACTATATCTAATGGGTTCATGCCATTTCCTTCTGTAGGTAAAAAACCGCAAACATGACCTACATGCTTTTCAAATATGCATGCGCGCTATGTTTGCGGCTTCGATAATTTATTATATGAGTTCTAGTATAACCATTTCTGCTGCGTCACCACGGCGGGGGCCGATTTTTACTATGCGGGTATATCCACCGTTGCGGCCTGTGTATTTTGGTGCCCACTTGTCAAACATTATGCTTGCAAGGTCTACTGCTTTAGACTCGCTGCGCATACGCCTTCTATTGGCCGGTGTTTCTGTAACAGGGTACAGCACACTCCAAATCTTACGGCGTGCCACCAAGCGGGACGGTTTGTCTTTTTTAATGGTACGTTCTATCTGATCGTAAACCGTAACTTTTTTGCCATCTTTCACTTCTTTAACGCGTTTACCATTTGCATCCTTTTGAGGAACTTTGGCAGTTACCGTTACTGTTTCAAAATTGTCTTGTTCTTTTACAGCAAGGGTTATCAGCTTCTCAGCTATACGCCTCACTTCTTTTGCACGTGTTTCTGTTGTAGTAATCTTACCGTGATGTATCAATTGAGTGGTTAAGGCACGAAGCATAGCTTTACGCTGGCTGGA
>WQTQ01000241.1 GCA_009786175.1 Bacillota bacterium
CTGTACGCATTTGAAATGGGCGTGATGTGGAAGGAGATGGCTAAAATGACGAGTGATTATGCCCATTGCACTGACGGTTTGACTGCCTATATCGAAGATGCCAAAAAGGACACGTCACGTACCCACATAACGGAGTTTGTTAAAAAATGCGAAGATAGATTACATGATGTCTGATTTTTTCGTATTCCGTCAATTTTTGGACAAAGAAATCGTTGGGGATTACACAGGTGGAGTATACGAAATTATCCCCAATAAGGAATTGAGCGCGGAGCACCATAATCTGTTTTTTTCGACTGACTTCGTAGGAGATGTGTAAATGATAAATTTAAGCAAAGAACAAATCCAATCATTAATACCACTGTTTCAATGCCATATCGCCCAGGAACTGGAATATGCCTACAGAGGAGAAGCCCCGTTTGGGCATGTAGATATAAAAGTGTATGCTGATAACGCCACAAAACCGGAAACGATGCTTTTTATTAACGGCTTTGCAGGGACGGGCTTGTATGGCGATGCAAGTAATTATGAGCGCAACCAAGAGATAAAGAGGTTAATCATAGATTGCTTTGATGAAGAAGAAAAAGAAGTATGGCTTTCCCTATATTCTCCGGAATGGGAGCCAGTGGTGGATAACCTGTTTGACGGCTATTCATCGTGGAAGGCACACCGACTTATACACCGCTTAAACGGCGAATCTTTTCAACAACGTAGTAGTTGGCGGGACAAAATCCCGGGCGGATATGCCATGGTAAAGGTAGATGTATCGTCATATGAATTTGTCAATTGTCGTTACCCTAGTTTCTACTGGAAGCCAGAGGGCAATAAATTCGGCTGGTTTCTTCTAAAGGACGGAGAAGTGGTAAGCGAATGCATTTCCGTATGGGTAGAAAAATTTGGCGTTGAAAAAAATTGTGTCGAGATAGGCATTGAAACGAAAGAGGAATACAGGCGAAAAGGCTATGCTGCTTTAACGGCAACCGCCTTTGTGGAAGATTGTCTGTCACAGAAGTTAACTCCCGTATGGTGCTGTTGGAGTTTTAGAGAAGGTTCAAAAGAGCTGGCAAAAATGTTGGGCTTTGAAATTATTGAAGAAAGACGAGCTATATTTTTGAAGAAAAATATCGAAAGGAAAACAAGAAATGATTGAAATACGTGAAGGAACAAAAACCGATATACCCGAAATCGTAGAATTTCTAATGCGGATGCACGCTTCAAATAAATCGGACTGGTTTGAGGTTATGGCTGATGGAAGGCATCCTAACAACGATGTTTCCAATTTTATTATCGCGAAGAACAATGATAAAATTGTGGCTTTGACGATATATCAGCCAATGAATTATTCGTATTGCAGCAACATCATCAAGGGGACTCGTTTGGAGAATGTTTTCTGTGAGCCGGAATACCAAGGTGAGGGCATACTTGAAAAAATACTTGGTAAGATAGCCGAATTGTCTGATAAAAAAGGAAGCCTGCTTGAGCTTGTGTTTGTAGGGATGTATTCGTTTTTCGACAGTCTGGGTTACTCATTTGGAATACCCTGCGAAGGGGAAGGTTGTACCTACATTGTGGAAAACGAAAAAACAAACGGCAAATTTACAATTGTGGAAGCAAGCGACGACGATATTCCCGCCATTACAGAACTTCATAAATTAGCATATAAACGAAACCTGCTAACAACATCCTTCGGATGCGACGAAATAAATTACATTAAAAATTTGTATAACGCAAGTGCGACGTATCCAAGTAAGTTTTATGTAGTAAAAACATCGGCAGGCAAGATATGCGGGTTTTTCCTTACACAGTTAAAAGAAAAGCATATCTATATGATGGAATTGGATGACAACTGCTCGTACCACCAAATCCGTCCTTATTTAATTGAATTTTATGAAAAGCATGGTTTTAATAAAATACCCGTTATGCTTGGAAACACACATCCGATTTATACGGTTTTCAAAGGCTTCTATAACCAAAAATCACTACCGGAGTTTGGTTTTGTTAAAGTGCGTGACATTCCAAAATTTTTAATGAGTATTTCCCAAACCATAAACGAAAGACTAAAAAAGTCAACCTATGCCAATTTGACTGCTTCGTTTGTTATCGCTATGCGTAATGACAATGAAGCGTACAAACTGAACTTTGTTGACGGTGAATTAATCGAAGTTTCTCCTGTTAATATGGATTTCGGACAAGTGTTTATCGAACGCGACAAGTTCATACAAATGCTATTCGGTAGGATTTCGCCGATAGGCATAGAAGGCGAAACATACATTAATAATTTTGAAAATATGGATTACCTTAATATTTTTGAAATATTGTTCCCAAAAATACCAAGCCATGTTATTTCGTTAAATTAACTGTACCCCGGATAATAAGCAGTAAATTATGTAGCCGCGCCTTAAAGAACTAATACTTGTGTAAAAAACAACAAAATGTTAAAATTCGTTGCAGTATAGTACACAAAAAGTATCGGGAGAAAGAGACGGCAGATGTTATCCAAATTAATTTATAGATACGCAGTATTTAAAGGTACAAAAGTTTTAGTGCGGTTCAATAAAACTGCTCTAAAGCCCATGGAGTACAACCTAAAGACACTTTTTCAGGTGTTGGAGGAAAACAAAGATACGGAATATGGGCGCAAGCACAACTTTTCTGCAATACGCACAGCAGAAGATTTCAGAAGTCAGGTTCCTTATTCAAATTACGACACATACGTGCCGTACATTGAAAAAATGAAACACGGTGAACGAAATTTTATTGCAAAGAAGCCGCCTGTATATTTTGCGTCCACAACAGGCACTACAATGCAACGGAAAGCCATCCCTGTTTCCGCGAAAACAAGAAAAATGTTTGGGCGTTTTGGGTCTACCTTTGGCTTTGCGATTATAAACAGACAATTGAAAAATTTATGGAAAAAGGGCAAAATTTTAAACATAATGGAAATGAAAACAACGGATTTCCCATGCGGTGTTAAATATGGTCCTGTATCGGGTATGTTAATAAAAACGGTAAAACGTTATTTCCCATATACCACAACAACACCTTCAAAGTGTGTTTTTACAAACTATGTATTCGACAATAGTTACGTTCATTTGCGTTTTGCCCTTGTCTACAGAAAATTAAGCGGAATATCTTCTGCATTTATGTCGTCGGTTACCGGTCTTTTTTGGTATTTGAAGGATAATTGGGAAACGCTGGTGGACGACATTGATAAAGGAACAATAAACAAAAAAATAGATATGCCTGATGAAGTGCGTCGTTCGTTGATGAAAAAAATCAAGCCTGATCCTATCCGTGCTGCAGAATTGCGCAAGGAATTTGAAAAAGGTTTTGACGGTGATGTATTTAAGCGCGTTTGGCCGGACTTAGCTTTTATTTATGCCATAGGAAGCGGTGCGTTTGTTCCTCATGTAGAAAAGGCAAAAATATTTACCGGCGGGGTACCGATGTACTTTAGTTTTTTTGCTGCCTCCGAGTCATTAATGGCCGTTTGTACCGAAATGGATACTCTTCGTTACGCGTTGCTGCCCGAATCGGCATTTTATGAATTTATTCCCATAGAAAATTGCGGTGACGAAAACCCAATGTCACTTACATTGGATCAAGTTAAGTTGGGTGAGGAATACGAAATTGTGTTAACCAATACATCAGGTTTTTACCGTTATCGTATAGGTGATGTTGTCAAAATTGTAGGGATGTACGGAAATACGCCGGAAATACGGTTTTCGTATCGTTTAAGCCAGGAAATTAACATTGTAAACGAAAAAATGAATGACAGTCATATTCAATGGGCGGTTGGGCAATGCGAAGAGGCATTTGGGTGTAATATATTGGAGTACTCGGTGTTTCCGCAAATAGAGCCGCTGCCGGGCAAATACGTGATCTTTATAGAAGGTGACAATGAAAAATTAAGACCGATATTACGCCCGTTGCGTAACATGCTGGAAGAAAAATTATCAGTCGCACACCCCAGGTTTGGAGGATATATAAAATCCGGAGTTTTGGCTCCGATAGAATTAAAGCTTGTCAAAGAACAGACATTCGCGCTTTATCGTGAGTTTATGATTAAGAATGGAACTTCGGCAAACCAGATAAAACCCGTACGGATAATTGACACGCCCGAAAAGGAAAAATTTTTCTTCGAACGGGTAGAGGAAAAAGAGGAAAATGCTGATGAGTGATTTAATTTTCAACACAGAAACACTAAAGGACGCTTTAGGTAAAATGCTGAACGCAGCCATAATCCACGCAGACTATCAAACCACACAACTACAAGGCGGCACAATAGGTGATGTGCAGCTTATTTCCGGCATGGCAGAAACCGCAACAGGCGATAAACTGCCCTACCGTATCGTTCTAAAAAGCACGAAAAAATGGGAACGTTATTGGGACCCGGGTTCCTGGCGGAAGGAATACGACTTTTACAAATCCGACTTTGGCAAAACATTTACAGACGGGCTTCACTGGCCAGAGTGCTACCTTGCAGAAATTAATGAAGACGAAACGGAAACCCGCTTATGGCTGGAGTACATCGATGGCGTATCAGGTTTGGATTTAACTGTAGATATGTACGAACGGGCGGCTTATGAACTTGGGCGGTTTCAAGGGAAGCTGTATGCCGAACAGCCCCCGGTGCTGCAAAACTTAACCAACCTAAGTAAAACAGATTATCCCAAAAATTTTTACCTGCATTACCGCTCCTGGCCAGAGGTATACGACTATATCCGTGATGAAAACTGTGAACTTCCAAAACATATTTGTCAAATGCTGATTGACTTTGACCGGCGTTCGGATGATGTGTGGACGTGTATCCAAAAGCTGCCTGTTGTGCTGTGCCACAGAGATTTTTGGGTGACAAATATTTTTTCAACTGGTCCGAAAATCAGACCAGTTGAAAACGACAAAATCATTCTTATAGACTGGGACACCGCCGGGTGGGGCCATATGGGCGAAGACTTGGCAAGCCTTATTGCGGACGAGGCGGACGTGGAAAATATGATAGAAATTTATCAGCGGTGCATTCCCGCCTATTACAAGGGCTTTTCTGAGTATGTGGACATTTCCCATATCACGGATAATTGCGTCCGTGAGTTTATTCTTCTTTTGTTTGGCTACAGGCTTGTAGAGTGGTACAAATTTGTAAAATCGGACGGCAAAATGCCCCATTTAAATGCTTTGCAAAAAATCTATGAGATGTTATAATGAAATAGCGTAATTTACTGTTACGCTATTTTCTTTTTATTTACGAGGAGTTTTTTTATGGCAAGCAACACCGCAATTTTCTACGATATAGAAAATTTAATGGGTATATTTAACGGTAAAACAAATACCGGCTTACATTTAGACGAAATTTACAGGCGAGTACTGGCTATGGATGGGGTCACCGGCGTTTCTATACAACGCGCCTATGCAGACTGGGCTGTGCCTATGTATCGCAATTTACGCAACTCTGTGCTTCAAGTGGGCATAGAGCCGATACAAATATTTAATACAAACCAAAACGACAGGGTAAAAAACGCAGCGGATGTAAGTCTGATAATCGACGCGGTAGACCTTGCTGCCCGCCGTCCGGAAATTGATAATTTCGTCATTGCTTCCGGTGACGGTATTTTTGCGTTCTTATCAAAAAAATTACACGAACATGGCAAGCGTGTAATTGGCTGTGGTTTTGAAAAAGTCGTAAATATGATTTTCCGCAACTCTTGCGATTATTTTATCGCACTTGAAAAAGCAGACGAATCTATTATTGTAACGGCAACAAACCGCAGTTCAAAGCCGGAACCAGTCAAGGCTGCAGAAGTCTCTGTTGCAGAAAAAAAAGAGAAAAAAGTTTTGCGGAAAAAATCCGTAACGTTGCCAAAAACAAAATATACAGAAATTTTGCTGGCTTCCGGCATAGTGCCGCCACAAGATACGGGTGATGTGTCAAGTATTATGAATATGGTCCGCCAAATGGTGGATGCCTTATTTGTGGAAGGCACAAAAGATTTGCCGGGGCTGGAAATTTCTATTTTCGCAAACTATATAAGCCATTATTTGCCTAGCTTCAAAGTGCGCTCTTTGGGCTTTAAAGGTATAGGCGAGTTTATGCGGTTTATGCTTACGGGCAGCCAGTATTGTACGTATTCTGTCGCAGACAATGTTGTTTTAATGGCTCCGCGGGCAACGGCCGAAGCTGCAAACGGCAAAATTGTAGATGAAGTTAACGGTTTATTGATAGTAACTTCCGAAGGAGAGCGGTACAATTCCGTATTTAATGTTACGCCGGGTATGCAGTTTGTGTATACCGTGCAAAAGCAGGATACGGCAAAGCCAAAAAAATCGCGTAAGTCGGCACAATCCAAAAAAACTAAAAACGCCGAGCTTCCTCAACCGGTGGAAACTGTTCAGGTGGAAGAAGGTACAATCCGCAAGGTAATAAAAGAGCAATTTGATCAATTGTCAGCTGCCGATGCTTTACCGCCTACCGAACTTAGTCAGTTGACAAAGCGTGAGTATTCGTTAGCCACATTTGGTGTTCGTGCGCCAATATTACGTGAAATAGATACCCAAAAAGATTTGCGGGAACAACGCACATTAAACGGCAAAGTAAAGTACTGGAAAGAACCATTTGTGTTTCATGGCAAGCAGTATCTAATTTACAAAGAATGGGCAAACCTGCACAAGAAACGTTTCATTGCTTGGTGTGCCGGGTTTAAGCCAATACTGTGAGTTTTAGCGGCAAAAAATTTAAAATAACTATTGCCATTTGTTGTGTTGTGTTAGTCATAATACTTGTGTTGGTATCTCCGTTATTCTACATTCAAGAAGTTATAATACAAGGGAATAGCCGGGTTGGCCGCTTTGTAATTGAAAATAAGCTTGGAATTTTCCCTACCACTAACATTTTGTCATTTAACACAAGAAACGCCCGCAGACGGATAATGACCAACTTGTATATTGATAATGTACATTTTAGACGCGATTTGCCCGGGCGTTTGTATGTTACAGTAGTCGAGCGGCGGCCAAGTGCTTACGTAGAACATTTTGGCAGTTTTCTGCGTTTGGATGATAATGGACGCGTGTTGGAAATTAGACCGTATACCATAGAGCCATTGCCGCTTTTGGAAGGGCTGCAGTTTTCCCGCTTTGTACTTGGCGAAATTTTAGACGTAGCAAATGCCACAGACTTTGATGCTGTGGTTTTGTACACCCAATTGCTTGTTGCCCACGATCTTATACACAGCATTTCTCACATAAATGTGTCTGACCCTACGAATATTCGTATTTTTGTTAATTACTTAGATTTCCATGTTGGCGGAATTACAGATGCGGATGAAAAAGTACGAACCATTGTACAAATACTGTACGCGTTGCCAGATGCTGGAAGAATACGCGCCTTTGTTGATATGAAAGAAATAAGGCCACAATATAATCTCGAGTTACTGCAATAAAATGCTTGCACAATTGAAGTAATCATTGTATAGTATTATATGAACAAATTGTTAAATTTTCTGATTACACTCTATGAGGAGGCAATTCCTTTGATAGATATTGATAATTCACACGAATTAAAAGCAAAAATTAAAGTCATCGGTGTAGGTGGCGGCGGCGGTAATGCCGTAGATCGTATGATCGAAGATCAGATTGTAGATGTCGAATTCATTTCCGCCAATACAGACAGTAAGGCTCTTTCAAAATCCAGGGCTACTGTTCGTATTCAATTAGGCGAAAAATTAACCCGTGGTTTGGGTGCGGGCAGTAAGCCGGAAGTAGGAAAACGCGCAGCTGAAGAATCCCGCGAGTTGTTGGTAAATGCTATTGGCGCAGATACAGACATGCTGTTTATCACTGCCGGCATGGGTGGTGGCACCGGTACAGGTGCCGCTCCTGTTATCGCAGGCATTGCCCGTGAAATGGGTGTTCTTACCGTTGGCGTTGTTACAAAGCCTTTCGAATTTGAAGGGATTGCTCGTATGCGCAACGCAGAAGCCGGTATAGAAGAGTTAAAGAAAAACGTTGACACAATTGTTATCGTTCCCAACGATCGCCTAGACTACATCATTGACGAAGATGCTACGGTTGAAGATTCTTTCCGTATGGCAGATGAAGTTTTGCGCCAGGGCGTTGCCGGTATTTCCGGTGTAATTCTTGACGACGGTTTGATTAACCTTGACTTTGCAGACGTTGAAACCATTATGAAGGATAAAGGTCTTGCTCATATGGGCGTTGGCCGTGCATCCGGCAAAAACAAAATCGAAAACGCTACCCAGGAAGCTCTTAGCAGCCCATTGTTGGAAACATCTACAAGGGGCGCAAGATATATTCTTATTGCATTTACCGGGGACAGCAACATGGCTCTTAGGGCCATACGCAATGCTGCCACCGAAGTTAAAAAGACCCTTAACCCGGAAGCTGTTATCATATTTGGTACAACAATTAACGATGACTTTAAAGACGAAGTTATGGTTACAATTGTTGCCACCGGCATAGAAGACGTGGAAGAAGAAGTTGTGATACAAACACCTTCCCAACCGGAAACTGTTGCGTTTACAGTTAGGGGCAGTGACGAGCCGCCGGAAATTCAACCAATAAGAACCGAGTCTGCGGCAGATGAGTACGATGGCCCAAGCTTTGTTACTATTGATGAAAACGAAGGAATTAAAACTCCAAGTTTCTTGCGTGAATGGAGAAACAGGTCAGGTAGATAAATTTGCATAAAATATATAAAAAAGTCCAACCTAATTATAACCAACAATTAGGAAGGACTTTTTTTATGAATATCATAAACCAAATATTCTGCGGTATTGCTTGCGCGTTAATTTTAATAGTTTGCCTTAGCAGCTTAACATATGCCCAAGGCGTATCTGTAGATGCTAAAGCAAGTTTATTGATGGAAGCAGAAACAGGTAAAATTTTGTATGAGCACAACGCTCACGAGAAACTTGCACCTGCCAGTGTAACCAAAGTTATGACAATGCTGCTAATTTACGAAGCTTTAGACCAGGAAAAAATTAAGTGGGATGACGTTGTTACCACAAGTGCTCACGCCGCTTCCATGGGCGGCTCGCAGATTTTTTTGGAAGTAGGCGAACAGCAGACGGTTAGAGACTTGGTAAAATCTATCGTTATTGCGTCTGCAAATGATGCCTCCGTGGCCATGGCAGAATTTGTAGCAGGCAGCGAAGATGCTTTTGTAACTGCCATGAACAATAAGGCAAGGGCTTTGGGCATGGTAAATACAAATTTCGTTAACCCCAGCGGATTGGACGCGCCGGGGCATTTAACCACTGCCCATGACATAGCTTTAATGTCGCGGGAGCTTATTTTAAAGTATCCGGAAGTTTTTAAATACGCAAAAACCCGATTGGATAAAATCACCCATAAAACAGCCCGTGGCGAAGAAGAATTTGGGCTTACCAATACAAATAAATTAATACGAAATTACACCGGGGCAACAGGGTTGAAAACCGGTTCTACCGCGGAAGCTATGTATTGCATTTCCGCAACTGCGGAAAAAGAAGGTATGCAGTTAATTTCTGTTATCCTTGGTGCGCCGGACCCGGGTACCCGTTTCGACTCCGCAATGAAGCTTTTGGATTTTGGCTATGCCAATTTTGCTCTTATCGCAAAAGAGGAAGCAGGCACACCAATGGGTAAAATAAGTATTTACAAAGGCAGTACAGAAACTTCGCCGGTTGTTATAAAGGAGCAAACCAACATGGTTGCACCAAAAGGCAAACATGTGGAGCTTACGGGCGAAATTGTGATAAGCGAAGCCTTGACTGCGCCTGTAAAAGCAGGGCAGCTTGCAGGTGAAGTTATTTACACATGGGAAGGCGAAGAAGTTGGGCGCAGTCAGTTAATTGTGCCGGATGATGTTAAACGTGCTTCCGCAAAGGAAATGATGGAACGTATTTATAAACGCTGGATTGTAAGCAATACGTGTTCTAATAATTCGGTATCTGCCAGTCGATAGGCTGCAGGCCGTTTTCCGATAAAAATGAATTTGTTTTTGAAAAGTGTCTGCACCCAAAAAACCTCCCGCCGGCCAGTGGACTGGGGTGGGCTGCCTGTAGAATCAGATGCGCGGGGTTGTCTATTATTTGCCCTTTTGCCTGGGCATCCCGCCCCCAAAGCAGAAAAGCCATAGGAGTTTTGCGTCGGTTTAAAAGTTCTAAGATGTAATCCGTAAACCGTTCCCATCCTTGCCCGGCATGGGAGCGGCTTTTTTTTGCTTCAACCGTAAGAACAGAATTTAAAAGCAATACGCCTTGCGCTGCCCAATGTACCAAATGTCCGTTATTGGGAATCGTGCAGCCCACATCAACAGACAGCTCTTTAAATATATTCGCCAATGATGGCGGTGTTTTTATTCCCGGGCAAACAGAAAACGAAAGCCCATGGGCTTCACCTTCGTTTATGTACGGGTCTTGTCCTACTATTACGGCCTTTACATTTGCATATGACGTTAATTTAAGGGCATTAAAAATATCATACATATTTGGGTAAATAATTTTTGTGGAGTAAGCTATTTTCAAAAACCGGCGCAAGTTTTGATAGTATTCTTGTTTAAACTCGTTTTCCAATAATGCGTCCCAATCGTTATTTAGTTTAACCATGTAAATCGTAACCTCCTTTAATAAAATTGTACATAAAAAGGTGGCAAATTTCAATAGATATTTTACTACACATTTGACGATGTTTTTATTGACATTAGCAAATGTTTATGTTAATTTGCATAAAAATATATGCAAGATCAACTGACTGTTTAATTTTTATCAGCAAAAAGTGAGTGAACACAACAGAGAGGATGACAACCATGTCAAAACAAAAAATGCAAGTTGTCGCGTTTATTTTGTCCTTCGTTATGGTACTTACAGTAGTACACCCTGTTGGTGTATCAGTGTATGGACAACACGCAGAACCGGGAGTATTTTCATTCGACATCTTCAACAATGGCCCCGGCGGCAGCCCAAGCAGACCCAATGCGGGCTTGGCTGCATCAGGTATAATCCGCATGTGGACACAGCTTAACGAAGCTAACGTTCCTGTATACCTTGCGGCGTCTGATACCGTAACCGCGCTGGACCAAAGCGGAAATTGCGCGATGGAATTTGTCAGCTTTAATCAAGTGTGGCAAGCAGGTGGATGGATACCATATTTCAATAGGGTTGATGTTAATACAAATGGCATATGGTGGACTATTAATTTTGCCATAACTGTACATGGTCAAACAGTTGAAGTACTGCTTGTTAATCCGACACCCCCAGAAGTGATAATTCGTCCTGTTCCGGGTTTCAGCATCTTCAACAACGGCCCGGGCGGTACTCAGTATCCGAGACCGAACGCATCTTTGGCCGCCGCAGGTACAATCCGCATGTGGTCACAACTTGACGGTGAAAATGCCCGTTTTTATTTTGCGGCAGCAGATACCATTAAAGCTATTGATCAAAATGGTAACTGTGCAATGGAATTTATCCGTGTGTCACAAGTCTGGCAGGCAGGCCAAGGGTTTTTGCCCTACTTTAACATTATTGATGTTAACAAAAATGCACCGTGGCAGCATATAAATTTCTCTGTAACCGTACATGGTCAAACAGTTGAAATATTGCTTGTTAACGGCAATTATACTCCGCCTCCGGGTTCACATACTGTAGCATTTATGGTACAGCCGGGTGCTGTAGGTGTTTACTTTGCACAGGGCATTACAACCTATGTAGAAGTACCTGATGGTGGATTAATTCCTGCGGACAGCATACCGGATGTAGTGGCAAGGACAGGTTTCTATTTTGCCGGATGGGATCCGATTGACCCGGCTGAGCATGGAAATGTGTATGATAATCTGGTTTTTACAGCTAAATTTAATGCATTGTTTCATTATGTGACCTTTGAGGCCACAGAAGGCGGAGAGTTAGAACCGGCAGCTCCGTTTGGGTTGACTGTCAGAATACGTGACGGCTTTTCATTCTGGCCCGACAGAGTTCCAACCCCTTTAGCAGATGAAGGCTTTATTTTTGCAGAATGGCTTCCGGACGACCCGGGAGGTTATGTTATACGCCGGGACATGACATTTGTAGCGGTTTTTGAGCCTTTGGATACACCGCCGGATGGCCCGCAATTTGTGTTAGACCCGCCGGTACGTAGAGACTATGGCATGAGTCCGCGTAATTTTATTGTAGCCGATGCATTAGCAAGGCTGGGGCCAAATGCTTTGTACGTTACAGGTATCAGAATATATGCAGATAGGATTTATGGCGGAATGACTGGAGCAATTGCCCCCGGCCCTAACGGAGCTGGTATTCTTACGCCATCCGGCAACCCTCGCGGCGGGCCGGTAAACGCCGGGATGTTTTATGATGGCGCGTTCACCTTCCAATTGAATGAGCCTGCATTTACAGAAATTAATATCGTAAACAATACTGCGGTTTTTGTTATGGATATTTTCTGGAGATACATTTATCTGTCGGGCTATACATTTATTGATGCTTACGGATTTAGGGTAGACCCTGCAGAAACAGTACCTGACGGCCCTGTTGAAAGTGTCCGAATCTATGAAGATGATTTTTCTACGGTAATAGGTGTTGCGACGCGGTTATCAGCAGTTGTGTTGCCATTTACAGCCGCTAACAGAGATGTAACGTGGGCTTCAGATAACCCGGATGTAGCTGCAGTAAATGCCAATGGGGTTGTAACAGGTATCGCTGAAGGTACAGCTGTCATAACCGTAACAACAGTTGATGGCGGGTTTACCGACACAATAACTGTTACCGTAACAGACCGAATTATTGTATACGACGCTTACAATGACAGGTTTGATTTTATACCTGTTTTAGATTTGCGTGACACACCGGAGCAGCGCGAATTTTCGTTTAATGTTGCAGATTTGCTGCCTGCGAAAGATGTAGTACGGGTTTCAGGTATAATATTTTACGTTGAGCCCCAGGGAACAGGGTCATGGGGCGGTGCCATATCTTATGGCGGCCCGCATGTTGTCCTTCCGGGCGGAGGTTATGGCCCTAATACAGACCGTTTTGGAACTGCAGGCGGTACACCTATGATCAACGGAACCCTTACGTTTGAACGTGGGTATACGTTGTTCGACCAGGAAGATATAACAAACGGAACCTCCACATTCTATATCGATTATTGGTGGGGTTCAGGTTTGAACGTTTCAGGCTTTAGGTTCATGTTCTACGATGAAGCACCGGCAGAGGGCCCAAGGTTCCGTATGCTGCCTCCTCTTACCAGAACATCCAATATGCGCCCGCGCGCGTTTATTGTCGCTGATGCCGGTGCAAGATTGGGCTCAAATGCTTTGGATGTTGCAGGTGTCAGGATTTATGTTCAAGATAACCTTGGCTGTGGGCTTGTAGGAGCAATTGGGCCTGTAACCTCTGGGTACAGCAATACGAATCCACCCAACCCGTTGGGAATGCGCTTTGCAAATGCAGATTTTGTTCCCGTAGCATTCCCTGCGGATGCAAGAGCCGTTACATTTGCAATGGCCCAGCTTGCTTTTACTCAACTAAATATTGATAATGGCAACGCTGTTTTCTGGATGGATATTTTTAATTATGGTGTTACCGTATTGGGCTACAGTTTCATAGATCTCAATGGAAATGTTGTTCAACCGGCAACAGACGCTGCTCCTACGCGTGTTACAGGCGTAAACATTTCCCCGACCAACAATTGCTGGAATTATCATGAGCTTCAAGATATTTTTGCAACCGAAACTCAGCAGTTAATGGCAATTGTACGCCCCGCTACCGCTACTAACCGTGCCGTAACTTGGGTTTCCGACAACACTGCCGTAGCTACAGTAAACGCTGCGGGTTTAGTAACTGGTGTAGCACCGGGCACAGCAGTTATAACAGTAACTACTGATGATGGCGGTTTTACAGACTCTGTAACAGTAACAATTATTGACCGTGGCATTACGCTTGTTTACCCAAGGTTTATGCTTGATGAACCTATGACCAGAAATGTTAATGATCCTCCGTTTGTTGTGGCTAACGCAGGTGCATTGTTAGGAGAAAACGCATTGCAGGTTGCGGGTATTATAGTTTATGCAACGAACATTTATGGTGGGTTTACCGGGGGCCTTAACGCCATTACTGCAGGAGGCGCGCCTCAGTTCTGGCGTTCCGACTATGTAGCTGTACCAGGTATGCCGGGGACTTTCAGGCATGTATTCCAAATGTCTGCGCTTGCATTTAACCAAGGGCACATAAATAATAACCAAGCTGTTTTTATGATGGATGTCTGGTGGGGCCACTTTACTATGATAGGTTTTACCTTTATAGATATTGATGGCGATCCGGTTTTCCCGCCGGGTTTTCAACCGCCGCAACCGCCTCCTCCAACAGAGTATATGTGGTCCTTACAAAATGATCTTATTGATGACCTGCCACTTGGAACAATAACAAGTGTTAATTTGGCACCGTACATGCGTCTGAATGGGTTAAATCCTCAAACAGCAGAGGTGCGGGAACGCGCAATTGGCAATCGTTATGTTGCCCTTGTAAACAGAAGCGGCAGCGGCGATGGCTTCCATATTCTTAATAGTATAACTTATTCCGGTTCGGTATCTCACCCGGGTGCGTTGGAATTTGAAGTTGGTGATGTTGTAACCGTAAGAGGGCGGATTGGTGAATTTGACGGCCCATTCCATCCATGGAGCGGCCAGATAATGCTGGTAGGCGGGCATACCGGCCAGGGGGGTTCCGCTGTTAGTATGCCAATATTTGATATTCTTAACAGCCCGGATGCCTCTTTTGAAATATCACTTATCATTACTCAGTCTCAGTTAAACAGTATGCTCTACAACAGATGGCATAACGCTCAAATATTTTTTAGGATTGATAACCCCGCCAACCATACAATGGTTCCGGTTTACATTGATGACATAGGCATATATCGTCCAAGCTAATACAATCTTGCGTTCAATTTCTGAAACTTGTGTATAAAGAAATTGAACGCAATTTTTTTGTGCTCCAGAAAATCACCTTACCTGCATAATAAACGAGATTTTTTCTTGACACAAACTGATGTTTATGTTAATTTGCATAAAAATACCAAGGCAAGGCGTTTGAAAATGCTGTGGTTCAACAACTAAACTTAAGAGGCGTTGTAATCGCACCGTGTTTTTTGTTGTATTTTGCTTTGCATATAAAGAAAGGGGTGAGCCTTTTAAGAGTTTCAAAACTAAACCAAAGAATAAAAACATTGGAGGTGATACTCTGTTAGTCGAAAACACTTTTCGACGGATGTACAGCGGTTTATTGTAAGGGCTTGTGTCATCATTCAGGATGAAAACCGCTATACAGTAAAATTGGTATACAATTTTGACAAACAAAAGAGAGGATGACAGATTAAAATGTCTGAGCAAAAAAAGCGAATTATCGCCTTTGTTTTAACTTTTCTTATGATTTTTTCCGTATTATCTCCTGTTAGAGTATTGGCTTATGAACAATACACACCGGAATTGCCGGTTTACGAACAGAACATAGAACCGGAAGTTTTTGATTACGGCCAAAATGCAGTACCGGGAGTATTCTCTTTCGATATTTTTAACAATGGCTCGGGCGGAAGCCCAAGCAGACCCAATGAAGGCCTTGCTGTGGCAGGCATAATCCGTATGTGGACACAGCTTGACGGAGTAAATACACCAATTTACTACCCGGCATCTGGTACCATTGCGGCACTGGACCAAAACGGTAACTGCGCCAGGGATTTTGTACGGGTAAACCGTGTATGGCAAGATGGTATCGGCTGGTTAAATTATTTTACTTCCATTGACGTAGATGCAAACGAGCCATGGCGAAATATTACCATGACTATAACTGTACACGGTCAAACGGTTGAAGTGCTGCTTGTAAACCCAAACCGTCTTCATCCCCCCGCTTCGGTTGTATCTTACCAAATGGTAGTGGGAAGCTTTGACTGGGGGCCGGGTGTTACCCATTTAATCCTTGCGTTGGACAATGCAGTAGAGCCTGCAGATGTTGATGCCGCAGATTTAGTTGCGTCATTCTACAGGGAGCCGGGCTTTAGGTTTTTGTTTGCCGCCCCGTTTACGCCAGAGATACAGCTCGCCAATATAACAAATGCCTTTGTCTCGGATTCAAATGGTGTACAAGTAACGGAAGCCAGTACTTTTGTTACGCTGGAGTTGAGAATACATCCAGGTACAGGAAATAATCCTTTTACATTTACATTAAGCCCTATGGGCAATAACTGGGCAAACCCATTTATAACAAATATTACTTGGATGGACACGGATTTTGTACCCGAAAGAACAGCAAAAATACGCCCCATAGCCGATTTGTTTACAAGAGACCAACAATTTGTCTATGATGATATAATTTTGCAATACGGATATTTTGTTCCGCCGGAAGCTGCAGAAAGCGACAGGCCTGTAATTATTTGGCTGCATGGCGGTGGCGAAGGCAGCCGTAATCTTTCCGCAGGTACAGACGCCGCGCTTTTAGGCAACAGGGTAACTCAGCTTGCGGCTTCCGAAATTCAGGGAATAATGGGCGGTGCCCATGTATTTGTACCTCAAGCCCCAACCATGTGGCTGGCAGGCACAAGTGGTCCGTCCCCGACAGGATATGTGTCAAACTTTGAAAATGCCTTACTGGCGTTGATAGACCATTATCTTGCCAACACTCCTGGTGTAGACCTTAACAGAATTTATGTCGGCGGTTGTTCCAATGGCGGATACATGACCATTCGCCTTTTGATGAGACGGCCGGATATGTTTGCGGCATCATTCCCGATATGTATACTTTATCATCCGCACTGGCTTAGTGATGAAAAAGTAAACAGCATTGCTCATGTTCCAATGTGGATGGTACATGACATTGCAGACCCTACCACGCCTCACGCCCATTCTCTTTATCTTCTTCAGCGGCTTGAAGCGGCAGGTGCAGACAATGTGCATCTGACAACAACAAATGGCTTGTTTAGCGATGAATTTTTCAGGCCGGACGGGACCCCATGGGAATTTGACCGTCATTGGTCGTGGATACCTGCGCTAAACAACACCGTCACAGAAGTAATAGACGGTATAGAAATGACTCTTTTTGAATGGATGGCTTTACAAAGGTTAGCAGCACCGGGACCGGTATTTAGTTTTGATATATTCAACAACGGCCCGCTTGGCTGCCCAAGCAGACCAAACGTAAGCTTAGCAACAGCCAAAAGAATCCGTATGTGGACTCAGCTTGACGGTATCAATACCCGTATTCCGTTCGAATTTGAAGACACAATAGTGGCTACAGTAAGGGCCACCGGTGAATGTGCCTTGCATCTGGTAACAGCCCCCAGAATATGGGAACCAGGCATAGGTTGGATAGACTATTTCGTCTTTGTTGACGTAGACAAAAATGAAAACTGGGAATTCATTGATTTTAGCATAACTGTTTTTGGCCAAACTGTTAATGTTGTGCTGCACAATGTTCATTATGTCCCTTCAGACAGTCCATTTACCATTGAGTTTGACAACGACACACAAGTTCTTGCTGTACGCCGTGGCATCAATGTTATCAACGCAACCGTTCGCGGCGAAGACGGTGAGTTAATACCGGCTTCTCAGCTTACATTTACATGGCTGCTTAGCGAATCTGCCAATGGGTTGGTTAACGAAAGGCCTGCCCGTGGTGCCGTAACACAAAACGGAAGCAGATACACCACCACCGGTTCTGACATTGATAAATACCTGTGGCTAGAGGTGTATTACGCCGAAGACAGCACAAGAGGGCTTGCGATGGCCGGGCATGTAGGTATTTGGGGCGAGCTTAGGCACATTGTAACCCCTGTAGCCGGACATTTCCCTACCAGCTTCTTAAGGAACAATTACAGAAACAACGGGCAGGGCAATAACCACAATAACGGTTTCGAGCAGACGCTTGTATGGAGTCCGGAAATAGAGCATACTTTCCTTCCAAACACAGAATATACGGCTTTATTGATTATCCAGCCTAATGCGCGTTGGGCCAATGAACACGGCGGTGCTGCTCTTACACCGGTGGGCTTTGCTCAAAACGGTGTCCGTCCGGAGCATTTTCTAAACCTGCCCACAGAAGGTGTACAATCAATACGTTACGAATATAACGGCACACAATTGTTAATTTTTATAACTTTTGAAGCCACCGGTGCGGTACAGGAAGCCGAATTAATATTCTTTGACGACTTTAGCGGGCCGATAAACCCTTATAACAGGCCTCAAGGCTTAACTACCCATTTTGCCAGAGCCCCCCAGCATAACAACCGTCAGGGTATGGACAGCTGGAGATGGGATATGTCAAATATTGAAAACCGTGAAGGAGATTACTTGCTTGTTCTCGGTTTTGAACGAGCCCCGGGATACGCCGACCAGTTTGCTTGGGAACGCCCTAATGTTCCGGATTATATAAGAGACAACTGGATTAGAGCCGGTGCGGTGCGCACCCGTTCAACCAACCATCAGCACATTTATTTTGAGCATTCTTATGGCCATTTTGAAGCCAGGGTTAAATTCCCCCAAGTAAATGCCATGTGGGGAGCTTTCTGGCTGATGTATCACAATGGTACTAACCGTCCTGCCGATGCTTACGGCGGTGTTGTTCGCAACGCTATGCTTGGTGCCGAAATTGATGTAATTGAAACTGCGGCCAATCCGTTTAATACATGGAACGCCGCGTCCCATTGGAATGGTTATTCATTTGACCATGCAGACCCATACAACCATTTATTTGGGCCAAATAACATGACCAGAAACCGCAATGTAAACTGGACACCTGCCAATTACGCTGCCAACAACATCAATATTTATGATGGGGAATGGCACACCTTTGCGGTAGAATGGTCGCCAACCGACTATATTTTCTTTATCAATGACATTGAGTGGGCCCGCTTTACCAACCCGGCATCATTTAATTGCCCACCGGATTGGGCAAACCGTTGGGGTGGCCTGGTAGGGCCAAGTCTGGGCGACGATTGGAAAGACGTCCACTTCAAAGGCATTGCACAAAACCCGAACTATATCAAATTGTCTGTTGAAGCAGCCAGCTGGGCCGGTATTGGCATGTGGGACCCTAACTCACCGGGTCTTGCTATTTTGGATGCATTTGGCGAATGGGTTTCCGTAGACGGCGGCGAGATGCTTGTTGACCACGTAAAAGTGTGGAACGGCCCCAGACCGCAAGTAGACAGTGACAGAGACGAACTCAACTACTTGTACGCATTAAGCAGCGATTTAAACGAAGCCGATTTTACACCGGAAGCTTGGGCCATGTTACAAGATGCACTTGGCTTTGCAAGGCTAGTTCTTAACAGCCCCAATGCGAATCAATACTGGGTAGACAGAGCTGCCGCATTGTTAAGGTCTGCACTTGAAGGCCCCGGTGCCACCATTACCATCAGAAATGAAGAAGTGCATAATGTATCGCTTACCAATACAGACCGCGCTATTTGGAACATGGTAGTTGGCGGTACGGCCACAGGCCCTATGACGCTTACCACGGAAGACGGCGTAGTGACACCGGGCCCTGTAGCAAATGACAACACACGTTATGCCATTACAATTGACGGCGACATTACTGTTACCGCAACATTCGGACAATGGGGCGACTTTGTAAGTGTACAAATGCGGACAGGTTTCGTAATTGAGACAAGCAGAACAATTGAAGTGCTTGTACACCGCGAAGGCGTATACGCAACATTGGTGGTTCACTTGGTTCCTTGTGCAGTGGATTATCATTTAGCTGCAGTGTTCCTTCCAGGGTTAAGCGACTGGATTACGGTAGAAGAAAGTGGCAGCTGGATATGGGTAGGCCGTTATGTAGACTTTGCCGTAACTGCGTCCGGTTTGCCTGCGGGCAGCCATAACATTACCGATATTTCTTTCGAGCATGTAGGAACAGGATACCTTCCGACACGTCGCGGTACAGGTGGCCCGGCAACTCATCACATTCCCGGTGAAGTTGATGTACGCTTTACCCCGGTATCATTTATCGTTGATGAAAACGGCATTGGCACAATGAGACTGTATCTGCATTCATCAAACGTGCCGCGTCCGTCCCGTACATGGGATTTGGAATTGACGGTAACTGTTGAAGGCCCGGGAGGCCCATTGGTTTCCGAGCCTATTGAAACAATTTTAACAGACCCCGGCCTGTGGACTTTATACTGGGCCGATGAGTTTGAAGGCGACGCTATTAACACAGATTATTGGCATTTCCAAATTGGCCATGGCCATAATTATGGCGTGGGTAATGGATGGGGTAACTACGAACTACAATTTTACCGCCCCGAAAATATTTCTGTACGTGACGGCATGATGGTTATAACAGCACAACACCACAGTACCCCGCAAGGGCACCCCGGTGCGCCTGGTGCATCTGTGTGGACATCCGGCAGGCTGCGCACTACAGGGGCTGTTGGTGTATCTACAACTTATGGCCGCATAGAAGCCAGCATAAGCTTGCCAATGGGCAACGCTTTGTGGCCGGCTTTCTGGATGATGCCCGAAAACAGTATTTATGGCGGCTGGGCAGCCAGCGGCGAAATTGACATTATGGAGTCTCGCGGGCGTGAGCATGACCGTACCAGCGGCGCAATCCATTTTGGCGGCCAATGGCCACATAATACATTTACCGCAGGTTACTACCGTTTCCCAAATTTCCCTGACAACAATATACGTCAGTTCCACACATATGCGATAGAGTGGGAGCCGGGCGAAATCCGCTGGTATGTAAACGATACAATGTTCATGAGACAAAACCGCTGGCACAGCAGATCTGTCGGGCAGCAGGCAGACTTTACGTACCCCGCGCCTTTTGACCAAGATTTTCATATTATATTAAACTTGGCATTGGGTGGAGTGTTTGACGGCGGAGCAGTACCGGATCCATCAATATTCCCATTAAACATGTATGTGGAATATGTGCGCGTCTGGCACCAAGATACAGATGTAAGGCCTTTGCGCTACCCGATACACCCCGACGATATGGCAATAATCCCCCAACCGATTCCACCGGAAGCAAAATACTACAGAGCCCCGGGCGGTTTGATTTGGGATACCAACTTTGAAAATGTTCATGTAAGAACAGGCGGCGGCAACCCACAAAACCCTGATATGCCGGGAGAACCATTATTCCCGTTATTTGACGGCTGGGTAGTTGGCAGCTTTGCAGGCGGCGGAAACGTATCCGGCGCACCCGTTCACACAATTGACGGCGAACGCATCCTTGAAGTGCAAATTGCGGCAGCCGGCGGCGCGGCTTATAACAATCAGGTTTTACAGCGTGTATCGTTGGTGCAAGGGCGGCATTACCGCTTAAGTTTTGATGCCTGGGCAGCCGCAGACCGTACAATTCAAGTTAACATTGCACAAGGCGGTGTTGGCGGCTGGACAAACCACACCCCGGGTGGCAGCCCGTTCAACTTAACTACGACACGGCAAAGTTTTGTACGTTACTTTACCATGACCAACCCAACCCAGCTTGATGCCCGGCTGGAAATTAACTTAGGCGGCAATGCAAACAATGTATTCCTTGGTAATGTGCGCCTGGTAGAAGTGTCCTACATTCCGATACCGGAAGACGACGTGCTAAAGTTCCCGTTGGCGGGCAGCTCCAGCTTAATTTGGAACGGTACCTTTGACCAAGGCCGCGAACGTATGGCTTTCTGGGGAACCCAAATTGCTGCGGACACAAACGCAAATATGGGCGTAAACCCTGCACGGCAATTCGAAGTATCAGATATTTCCGGTGCAAGCAGCCCTGCAGATTTAATACTAAGACAAAACAGAATACCGCTTTTCAATGACACATACCGGTTGGTCTTTGATGCGCGTGCTGCTGCCGCAAGAGATATCCAATTCCGTGTTGTAAGTATGGCAACAGGCAGCGTGTTCTATACAGGAACTGTTCCCGTTGGTACAACTATGGAACGCCATACGGTTTATTTTACCCTAAGCGGAATCGCTTCGGGGGCAGCCGGTTATGAAATGCAATTCCAATTTTTATTTGGCGGCTCTACTGCAGGGGTTATTTTGGATAATGTTACACTCGTCCGTCAAACCTTTACAGATGCCGATTGGAGCGGGGTTACCATATATCCGTTCTTTAACGGCGACTTCTTTGCCGGTTTGGCCGGATGGCTGCCTAACCCTAACTCGGGTGGTGCGGCAGGCTTTAGCGCGGCAGACGGCGTTGCAGCAGTTAATGTAACTGCACTGGGAAGCAACCCCTGGAATGTAGAGTTGGGCAGAGTATTCCCTGTTCAAGAAAACCTTGGCTATACAGTGACATTTGAAGCCCGTGCCGCCGCACCGCGTAATATACAAGTTGTGGTAGAACATTTGCCTTTCGGCGGACGCAGAATAGAACCTGTAGTTGCGCTAACCACAGAATGGCAAAGCTTTACCTTTACATGGAGCGAGCACGAAACCAGAGATTTGGCCCTTAGATTCCACATGGGTCAGCTTGTGGGTGCGTATACCGGACTTGTAGAGCTGCGTAATGTAAATGTATTCGTAGCTGCCGGTGCGGAGTTCTACGACCAAATTCCAACATTTTTACCGGATACCACAAATAACACCACCGGCAACGCCATTACCTTGGTTTACAATGCAATCCACGACCCTGCGCACAGCACAGCCAACCCGGCCTTTAGTGCCGCAGACAGGACCGTAACGGTAAACGGTAATGTTGTTGCCCATACTGCACCTGCGGCAGGTCAAATTGTACTTCCTGCAAATACCTTCACAACGGCGGGTACGTATGTTATTACAATAAGCGCGCCGGGGTTTGAAACGGTTAGCTTTAACCAAGTTATTACAGGAGAGACTATTGTAGTTCCCGGCGGCGGTTTTGTAGTAAACGGAAACTTTGCACTGCCTATAGTGCCATTTACAACAGTACCCCCATACACATGGACCAATAGATCCGGGGCAACAGTGGTTGATAGAGATATAGCGTGGGAGTTCTACCTGCAAAGTATAACAGCAGACTTAACTTTCCCGGCGGGAGAAGGTATGAGAATTAACTTCCCCGGCGGTGCGGGACAAAACCCGGGCGGTGACATGTGGCATGTTCAACTGTTGCAGCGCGGCATAGACGGGTTAACTCCGGGTGACCAATACAGGTTTATCTTCGAAGGTAGGTCTAGCGTAGACCGTGACATTTGGGTTGGCTTGGTTGGAGGCGCAGGTGCTGCTGCAACCCGCTCTACCATTTCGCTGACGCAAGAATGGACCAGATACGAAAGAGTATTTACCGGGCCTTTAATGCCTGCTACCGGAAACGTTGCCAGAAACATTGAAATGTTTATGGGGCATTTGCCCGCAAGTTCCTGGCATGGACTGCCTCATACCATAGATATTCGTTTGGTACGTATCGAGCCGTATGATTACGAGCCTTATGAGCCGGGGCCGAATTTTGGCATAGTGTACAACAGTGATTTCTCGCTGCCCGTTAACTGGACTCCGTCTGCTGACTGGGCATGGGTTGGCGATAATGGCTGGGTAATGATGCGTGCAGCCGCCGGGTCGATACCGTCTGCAACCACAGGCCCTGACGGTCTTGCATTTACCATGAGTACCGGAGGAGCTGCTGACTGGTTTGTACAGCTTTCGACGGGTAACCAGCCAAACTTGGCGGCGGCCAACGGCCAAAATATTGTTTTACCGCCCGGTTCGGAACATGTGGTAACAATTACAGCAAGGGCATCTGTAGCCCGTCCTGCTTTGGTTGCCCTTACTTCCGGCGGTAATGGCCGTCGTTTACTGAATTTAACAGAAGAATGGCAAACATTCACATTCCCTATTACAGGTGCATTGCATAATAACAGGATTACGTTCTATCTTGGAGGAAATGTGCCTGCAATCTTCAACCCTGCTGTGCCTGTACCTACCGGGCTTCACACCATTTACTTCCGTGAAGTAAGAATCGACCCGGTCGAGGAACAGCCACCTGCCCAAACTTTACAAGAAGCACACGCAGCAGTAGCCGCTTTTGTTGACGGGCTTACCCCCGGCGGCGTTACAACCGTAGAAGCTTTTACGAACGCCGTTAACGAACTTGTAACAAACACAGATATTGTTGTTAATGTGAATGTAACCCTAACTCCTGCCCAAATTGGAATAGCCGGAAGTTTTTATGGCGGCATTACACTTACCCTTGGCGCGGACAGCGAAACAATTCATGTTAATGTGGTACTTCCGGCTTTACCGGACCCAACAGACGGCCTTGTATACAACAGCAATTTTGCATTGCCTATAAGCCCCATTACCGGAGGTGCTTGGGCATGGACCGGCAGTAACGGGTGGTTGGTAACGCGTGCATCTGGCGGTGCCATAACATCTGCAGCCACGGGCCCGGATGGCCTTGCTTTGGGCGTAACCCCCGGCGGCAGTAACTGGTTTACACAGCTTTCTACGGGCAACCAGCCTAACTTGGCTGCGGCCAACGGGCAAAATATCGTTTTGACACCGGGTTCCCAGTATGTCGTAACAATTACAGCCAGGGCATCTGTGTACCGTCCTGTTTTGGTTGCAATTACAGCCGGAGGTGTTGGCCGTGTGTTAATTGAGTTAACTACAGAATGGCAAACCTTTGAAATACCAATTACCGGACCATTGTTTAACAACCGGATTACATTTTACCTTGGCGGCCCTACAGGTTATGAAGCAGACGGGTTCTTCCCAACTGTTCCGGCACCTACAACAGCTCATACGGTATACTTCCGTGAAGTAAATATACATCCGGCATAAACAGCAGCATGAGAATTTTCGTCAGTACCCCCTGATATCAGGGGGTACAATTTTTTTCTAATTGACGGCAGCAACTAAGATGTAGTATAATTGAAACATGTGCGTTGCTTTTTATATGTGAAGCAATTCGCCAGTTAGGAGGAAGTAAAAGTGCATGCATTAATAAAGGAAATCGAACAATCTCAAATGAAGGCAGAGTTACCTCAATTTAACATTGGAGATACAGTTCGTGTACACGCCAAAATTGTAGAAGGCGCGAAAGAAAGAATTCAGGTTTTTGAAGGCGTTGTAATCAAACGTCAAGGCGGCAGCCTTCGCGAGACTTTTACCGTGCGTCGTCTTTCCAGCGGAATTGGTGTAGAAAAAACATGGCCGCTGCATTCACCAAGGGTGGACAGGGTAGAAGTTGTACGCCGCGGTATTGTACGCCGTGCAAAATTGTTCTACTTGCGTGACCGTATTGGTAAAGCCGCAAAAGTAAAAGAAGCTATTTTCACCAAAGCAAGAAAAGCGTAAATGTTTAAAGTCCGCATAGAAAATCCCTTTTTGCGGGGCTTAGTGGAATGGATTTTGGTTATTGGGCTGGCACTTTTGCTGGCTTTAATAGCGCGTTCTTTCCTTTTTAGAATTACCCGTGTTACGGGCTATTCTATGGAGCCTTCCTTAAGTCATGGTGATGTTTTGATTCTTAACAGGTTTACCTATCTGTTTCGTTCACCTGCTGTAGGGGATATTGTGGCTTTTCCTTACCCAAAAGACCCGTCTGATTTCTTTATCAAACGGGTTGTTGCTGTATCCGGAGACACTGTAGATTTTCATAATAGCCAATTTTGGGTAAATGGTTTGCCCCTGGACGATTCCTTTTCTGTGGTGCCTGTATTATCCATTGGCGATATGAATTTTCCCGTAACCGTGGAGGAAGGGCACTTGTTTCTGTTGGGCGACAACCGTAATGTAAGCAGAGACAGCCGTTGCACTACTGTTGGCACTGTCCCGGAGAGTGAAATGCTGGGCAAGGTGTTTATACGGTTTTGGCCCATCTCATCCTTTGGAAGGGTGGAATAGCAATGGATTCGGGTATGACAAATATGCAGATACAATGGTATCCGGGGCATATGACCAAGACCAAAAGAATGTTGACAGCTCAAATGGGCTTAATTGACGTTGTTGTGGAAATTTTGGATGCGCGGGTTCCTTTGTCCAGCCGTAACCCGGATATTGACAGTTTGGCAAAAGGGAAAAAACGCATTTTGGTACTTAACAAAGCCGATTTGGCAAATGCCGCCATTACAGCCCAGTGGGAAGAACACTTCCGTAAACTGGGCTTTTTTACGTTGCCCCTAAGCGCGAAAGAAAATGACAAGAAAAAAAGCGGCATTGGTCAATTTACCGAGCTTTTAAAAAAAATCATGGAAGAAAAAGCTGCAAGCCAGCGTAAGCGAGGGCGTATTAATGTACCCACACGGGCCATGATTGTGGGTATCCCCAACGTTGGCAAGTCTACATTTATTAATTTACTTGCGGGCCGTGCCAGCACCGCAACTGCAGATCGCCCCGGTGTTACACGGGGGCGGCAGTGGATTAAAGTAGGTACAAACATAGACTTAATGGACACCCCGGGGGTGCTGTGGCCCAAGTTTGAAGACCCGGAGGTTGGGCTAAAACTGGCATGTACAGGGGCAGTGTCGGACAATGTCGTAGATAAAGTTGCATTGGCAGAAAATTTAATACAAATGTTGATGGAAATTGACCCAAAAGCATTGGAAACACGATATAAAATTAAATGTGATAAATGCGAAACACCGAAGGACAGGCGGCAAGTTTTAACAAACATCGGCGAAGCCCGGGGCTTTAAAATGAAGGGCGGCGTTGTGGATATTGAACGGGCGGCTATTATCCTGCTGGATGAGTATAGAGGCGGTAAGCTGGGGCGGATAACCCTGGAAAGGCCATAAAAAAATAAAAGGGAGGCAGTCATGGGCAAAAATGTTGTTATCGCATGTGATTTTGATTCAAAGGAAAGGTTGGAAACTTTTCTTAATCGAATGGAGGGCGCGACGGATTTTTATTGCAAAATAGGAATGGAGCTTTTTAACACCGGCGCATTACAGGGCTTTAACCCGGTAGAAATGGTAAAATCCAGGGGACATAAAGTATTTATGGACTTGAAAAACTACGACATTCCCAATACTTTGGGTAACACCTACAAGGTTTTAACAAGAGCGGGTGTGGATATTATTAACATTATGGCAGAATCCGGTTCTAAAGGTATGATGGCCGCACGTAAAGCCATAGACGAGGTTTGCGGGCAAGAAGGAATAGCAAAACCCATCCTTTTAGCCGTTACAGTTTTAACGTCAAAGTCAAAGTCCGATTTAGAAGAACTGGGCATAGATGCAACACCGGAACAACAGGTGCTAAGGCTTGCGAAATTGGCTAAAGCTTCGGGGTGTGATGGGGTGGTTTGCTCGCCGGAAGAAATACGTTCCGTAAAAGAAGCTTGCGGGGAAGACTTTGTTACACTGACGCCGGGTATTAGATTTGAAGACAGCAAAGCAGATGACCAGGAAAGAATTGCAACACCTGCATACGCCAATAGAATGGGTACAGATTTTATTGTAGTAGGAAGGCCGATTACCCAAGCCGCAAACCCAGCAGAGGTTTACAATAAGTGTAAAAATGATTTTACAGGAGGGTGAAAAATATGTCAGAAGCGTACAAACTAGCAGGCGTAAATATTGAAGCGGGGTACGAAGCTGTTTCCCGTATGAAATCCCACGTGGCAAAAACCGCACGCCTTGGGGTAATGAGCGGCATCGGCGGCTTTGGCGGGCTGTTCGACCTTAGCGCGCTTAACATGAAGGAACCTGTTTTAGTTTCCGGTACAGATGGCGTTGGCACAAAATTAAAAATGGCGTTTAAATTAAACCGCCACGATACAATTGGAATAGATGCGGTTGCCATGTGTGTAAATGACATTATTACCCAAGGCGCGGAACCGTTATTTTTTTTGGATTATATCGCCACGGGGGAAATGGACCCTGTACTAATTGAGGATATTATTAAAGGTGTAAGCGAAGGCTGTGTACAATCCGGCTGCGCATTAATTGGCGGCGAAACTGCTGAAATGCCCGGTCTTTACCGAGACGGCGAATATGACATTGCCGGTTTTGCCGTTGGTGTTGTAGAAAAGCAGAACATTATAACAGGCGCGAATATCATCGAAGGTGATTTTTTGGTGGGTATTGCGTCTTCAGGCTTGCATAGCAACGGGTTTTCGCTGGTGCGAAAAATTGTGAGAAACTTAGATTTGTATAAGGTATATTTTGGCGATAAGCCTCTTGGGGAAGTACTGCTAACCCCCACAAGAATTTATGCAAAGTTAATACTGGCCGCCATGAAGGAAATTAAAATAAAGGGCATGGCGCATATTACCGGCGGCGGTTTAATGGAAAATATCCCGCGGATGCTGCCGGAAGGCCTTGGGGCGGAAGTGTATACCGATGCATGGGATGTGCCGGAAGTTTTTGAGTTTCTGCAGCAAGAAGGCCGCATAGACAAAGATGAAATGTACAATATTTTTAACATGGGCGTAGGTATGGTTTTGGCGGTTTCTGATCAGGACGTATCTAGTGTGTTTAGTGCTTTTAAGAAGCAGGGTGAAATAGTATTTCCGATTGGCAACGTTGTACGCAAGCAAGGGAAAAATAGTTTTTACTTGAATAGGATGAAAATGAGATAATAATCCAAGGAGCGATCAACATGACAAAAAAACGCGCGCTTTTAAGTGTAAGCGACAAAACCGGTATTCTGGAATTGGCGAAGGCGTTGGACGCGGCCAATTACGAATTGGTGTCAACAGGGGGTACGGCGGCCCTGCTTACCGAAAATGGCCTTGCCGTTACCGCAATAGAGGATGTAACCGGTTTCCCGGAATGTATGGACGGGCGGCTCAAAACCCTTCACCCGGGGATATTCGGCGGGCTTCTTGCGGTGCGGGACAACAGGGAACACCTTCGTACAATGGAAGAACAAAACATAGGCCCAATCGATATTATCGTAGTAAACCTATACCCTTTCAGGAAGACGGCAGAAGACCCGGCGCACACATTGGCAGGTGCCATCGAGCAAATAGACATTGGCGGGCCGTCTATGATACGTGCCGCTGCAAAAAATCACAAATATGTGGCGGTTGTTACCAACCCGGCGGAATATACAGAGTTGATGCAGCGGGCAGCCGATAATACATTGGACGATGAATACCGCTTCCGTTTGGCAGCGCAGGCGTTTGGCTATACGGCGGCGTACGACGCGTATATAGCGGAATATTTACGTCAAGTTGTCGCGCCGGACACATTCCCGGAGACATTGACGGTTACATTCGACAAGCACGATACTCCAATCCGCTATGGTGAAAATTCTCATCAGCAGGCGGCATATTACACATGGCCGCAGCAAAAATATAACGGTATAGAATCTGCAAAATTACTGCATGGCAAGCCATTGGGCTTTAACAATGTGGCAGACGCCCATGCCGCACTGGCACTGGCAAAGGAATTTGAAACCGAAGCGGTATGTGTCGCTGTTAAACATGCAACACCTTGTGGTGTAGCCATTGGCGAAACGGTTTTACATGCCTACACCGCTGCGCATGACTGTGACCCGCAATCCATTTTTGGCGGCATAGTATGCGTAAACCGTGAACTGGACGAAGAAACTGCCCGCGAAATGAGTAAAGTTTTGTTGCACATAATAATTGCGCCATCATTTACCCCTGAGGCGTTAAAAGTGCTAACGAAGAAAAAGAATTTGCAGCTTTTGGCGTTGCCAAATATGATGGAAAAACCGCATCAAATTTGGGAATGCAAAAGTGTAGGCGGCGGCTTACTGGTGCAAAATTCCGATTCAAACGACATTGCCGCAGAAGCACACACCGTAGTGACGGAAAACGCACCTAAGAAAACAAGTGACTTAATTTTTGCCATGAAAGTGGCGAAGTATGTTAAATCCAACGCCATTGTAGTTGCCAAAAATGGCTGCACCTTGGGTATTGGCGGCGGGGAAGTTAGCCGTGTTTGGGCGGCGGAAGCTGCCATAACAAGGGCAGGGGAGGCGGCAAAAGGTGCCGTACTTGCATCTGACGCAATGTTCCCGTTCCCGGATGTTGTTGAGTTGTGTGCTGCTAGTGGCATTACAGAAATAATACAGCCCGGAGGGTCTGTTAACGACCGGCTTTCCATAGACGCAGCAAACAAACACGGCATTGCCATGGTGTTTACAGGCGTACGGCATTTTAAACACTAAAATTTTACCTTTCGCCAAATAAAGTATCCCCTGATATCACATTGGATGTGATATCAGGGGGTACGGTTTTGTTATTTACCCGTAAATTGCGTTTTAGTTCCTTACTACCGAGAAGTAGCTAATATTAGTACCATTACCCCTTATGTCGAAGATAAGAGTATAGCCGCCGCCAATATCAATTGAGCCGCTTTGATTCATATTATTAGCGGTGGTGCTGAGTGTAAATACATTTCCTTCGAAAGTCAATGTAAGTACGTTACCTGTGAGGCTAAGTCCGGCAGTTATGTCAGCATGCTCAATTCTTCCCAAAAGTGCGCCTCTGGTTTCCAAATCATATATTGCATCCAAAATAGCGTCAGCTTTCGCATTAATTTCTTCTTGGGTTGCATTGACTCTGTACGGGTTAGCATAATAGATATTCCATCCGGCGATGAATGCGTAGTCAAGTACATACAAGCTGTTTACTGTGTATCTGTCGCGGTATATTTCATTCCACCGTTGGATAGCGTAACTTAAACGGCTCCAATCTAATTCTACAACCGCATCCGGTGTCCAAACATACTGTACCGTACCTTGGGCAAAAGGCCCAAATGTTACAGGTCCTACTGCAACATCAGTACGGGCATCGAACAGTATATCTCCGGATTGACTATGCCTAAGCTCTAACTGGCCAAGAGCGGCATCTTCGGATATGGTTAGGGTGAATGATGGGACGTTGTAGTCATCGCTTGTAACCACAACAACAACTCCGTCTGCTATGGTGAATACTCGGTTACCGTTTCCTATACCGGTCCATGCCATTACAGGAATCGCGAGCGCAAATACCATAACAAGGGTAAGTGCAAGTGTTAGAAATTTTTTCATGTCTACCTCCTATTTGTTTGCCTTTTTGATAAAGGCTCTCCCCCCTTTTCCCCATTACTTTCTTACAGGCCGGGTAAATAACAAAGACTTTAAGTGTCTATGCAAAAATACAAATTACTTAAGCATAGAACCTTCTATATGTTACATCATTTGTTTTATTTTTACAAGCATAAAATGTTTTAAATTTCTCATTTTTACTACAAATTAGCAAAATAACGGCAAAATCACAGTAAAATCACGGCAAAATCACGGCAAATCACAAAAATTTTTTACATTTTGTATTGCAAATAGGTAATCTTTATGTAATAATTTAGTTGGATAGATATTGAGGGAGTTTGTACAGTTAGGAGTAAGATGCTTACTGCCTAAAAAGGAGGAAGTTGCAAATGAGAAAAATGGTTTCATTAATTACCGCGTTAGTTCTGGTTTTAGCAATGACAACAGCTGTTGCAGCCAGTGATTTTTCATCCCACCCAAATCAAAACCCGGGTGTGCCTTCTTATACTTTTGACGAGATAACAATTTGTATTGGTCATAGGGCCAATGAGGGTCAATGGCTAAGGGCACAAAAAGACGGATATCCAAATGAGTACATTCGTATTGCCACTGGTACTCATGACGTTACAATTTACGTTTTCGGTCGTGAATTGCTTGTTCGTGTACACGGTAACTCATTGAGGTGGGTACGTTGTGCTGTAGACCCCGGAAACGTTGATCCACTGGTTCGTGTACGTAGCATAAGAGTAGTTATCAGCGAAACAGAAGTTAGTGAACTGATAGCCGCGAATGCAGACGTTCGTCTTTACCAAGTTAACCGCAACCATCCGGGTCCGGTTCCTTTGTATTTGTTTGGCGACAACAATGGTAATGTAAATTTTGCGCGTGTTACAGGCAGCTTAACAGTTGAAACAACAACCACAATTGCTTATCGGTATATACATTTCTATTCTGACGGAAGCAGAGTTAAAGGCCCAATAAACATATGCGAAACCATAACAGAAAATGTTACCACTGTTGATTCAGGTTTTGTACAATATGACGCGGGTTCAAGTTCTTTCACCATTGAAGCCGGCGATTTACTTTTAAACCTTGATGTTAGAGGTAATACCAACCTGTTGGATACCAGCACTGTTACTTATGTAGGCACGGCTAATGTTCCTGCTTGTTTCGACCTTACAGTAAACAGTTCATGGTACAGGGTTATGAGTGGCGATCAAGGTTAAAAGGCCGCATAATCATACAGCAACAGTAATAAAATAGATTTTTGTCCAACCTCAATAAATATCCAAAAATTAGCCCATCAAAAAGATGGGCTTTTTTAAAACAAAGTGATATAATAGAAATGTGTAAGGAAATGTCCTCATTAATAAGGAGAGTGTTTCATGAAAAGGGTAATTGCTGTAGCTAATCAAAAAGGCGGTGTGGGTAAAACTACAACCAATGTAAATCTGGCAACCTGTCTGGCGGAAGCCGGTAAGCGTGTACTTGTGGCGGATATGGACCCGCAAGGTAATACTACAAGCGGTTTTGGGGTGGACAAATATAAAGTAGAAAATTCTATATATTCATTATTATTGGGCGAAGCGTATCTGGAGCAAGTCGCGCTTAATGTCGGCATCGAAGGGCTGCAGCTTCTTCCTGCAAATATAGAATTAAGCGGCGCGGAAATTGAACTTATCGACCAGCCTCAGCGGGAATACAAACTTAGGGATATTTTTAGTCATGCCAAATATTTGTATGACTACATACTGATAGACTGTCCGCCATCCCTTAATTTGCTTACACTGAATGCCCTTTGCGCGGCAGATTCTGTTCTTGTGCCCATACAATGCGAATATTATGCTTTAGAAGGTTTGACACAGTTAATGCATACAATTGAGTTAGTACAGCGCAAACTAAACCCAAGACTAAAAATTGAAGGTTTGGTGTTTACTATGTATGATGTGCGCACAAACTTAAGCGCGCAGGTAGTTGAAGAGGTGCGGGCTCATTCGTCTGCGTATACTTATGATACAATTATCCCGCGTAATGTGCGTTTAAGTGAAGCACCAAGCCATGGGCTGCCAATTACGATGTACGCGCCCAACTCTAAAGGTGCGGAAGCATATATGAACTTAGCGCGGGAAATTATGCGAAAACAAGGCGTAACAAAGTTCGGAGCGATAGAGGAGCGAAAACTATGAAGAAAAAAGGACTTGGAAGAGGGCTGAACGCCTTGCTGGACGGAGCGGCAGCGGCAGAAGAGGCCAAAACTCCCATAGAAAGTAAGCAGCTGACGTTAGCGGACGACCCGGCCGCAAAGCAGGTCGCTCCCGCCGGTTTTTTTATGGTTGATATCCGTAAAGTTGAGCCAAACCCAACCCAGCCACGCCAATATTTTGATGAAGACGCCCTTCGGGAACTGGCAGAATCTATGAAAACCCTTGGCATAATTCAACCGCTTTTGGTTAATGACAATGGCGGGCATTACACAATTATTGCCGGGGAACGCCGTTACCGTGCGGCGCGGATGGCACAACTTACAGAAGTTCCGGTTATTGTTAAAGAGTATACGGAAATGGAAATTTTACAGGCCGCAATTATTGAGAATATCCAGCGGCAAGATTTGACTACCATTGAAGAGGCAACCGGCTATAAACGCTTAATGGACGAGTTTTTCTTTTCCGCAGACGACATTGCAACAAAGCTTGGTAAGAATAAGCATTCCGTAATTAGCGCGCTGCATTTGCTGGAACTTACACCCCGCGCCCAGGAACTTGCCGCGGAAGGTAAGCTTACAGCCAGTCATGCAAAAGTACTGTTGGGCGTAGAAGATCCGGAGCTGCAGGCCGCATGTGCGGAAAAAATTGTTGAAGAGGGCTTAAGTGTACGCGCCGCGGAAGCTATGGTGTCTGTAGAGCTAAAGGCAGCCGCCAAACTGGCAGCGGAAGAGCAGGAAGGCGCGGAAGACGGTGCGGGCGCAGCACACACGGAAGAAAACACGGCATACGCATATCGCCGTGCAGAGTTTGAGATGAAGCGCGTACTTGGGTCACAAGTTCAGATTCGCCCCGGCAAAAAGGTAAGCAAAATAGAAATAGAGTATTATTCCACCGAGGATTTAGACAGGATTTTAGCTATATTTAGGAAAGTACAGCAGTAAAGAGCATAAAGAAAGAGCCCTTATCCGGCTCTTTTTCTATGCCTAATACAACGGCGTAACTTCAATTCCCATCAGCCGCAGCTGTTCGATTGTACTGGTAAACTCCGGCCCGGCTATGTGGCGGATAAGGTGGGACTTACCTACGGTTACAAAAAGTACGATAGGTTCATCCGCTTCTTCCATAATGCGCACAATTTCATTTGCGAAAAGTGTGGAACGGTAGTTTAGCGCAATTTCTCTAATATATCGCTCATAAACGGTTTCTGTGGCAAGGCTAAAATTAGGATGATGTACGCGCATAAGGCCTTCCGCATCGTTATTTGCATAGTAATTTATAAGCATACTAATATCAATTTCGTTTTCAAGCCGGGTGCGGGTTTCCTCCAATGATGAAAATGACTGTACAATGTATTCCATTATTTCCTGAGGCGGCGCAAGGAATACCCTGTGCTGCTCTTCAAAATCCATAAGCCCAAGAGTGGGAAGCCTATTTTGACGCGCGAATGACCATATATACCCGTCTACGGTGGTTCCGCTTAATGTTTGAGGTGCCAAGTTTTCAAGTGAAGCCTCCAGCATTTGTGTTAATGAAAACACCATGTACGCAGGGTTAGTAGTGTATGCGCGCTCCGGAATATTTCGGCCAAAAACAGCGGCCCAACTTTCGAGTGTATACATATAATGCTCGTATAAATTTTCGCATAAAATATCACTTATGGTTTGTCCTTGGGGCAAACGGGCAATATTGTTGCGTATTTGGTTAATTTGTGCATTAGTTAACGAAAGGTCAACTTCAAAGGCAAATACATCTGCGCGGCGCATAGCGTCCTCTACAACGTTTGCCAGTGGAAACCAGTCGTCCATTCCCCCGTGCAGCGAGCCGAAAATGTAGGCAACACTGCCGGCGTGTTGTATGCGGTGTATGCCGCCGTGTATACCCGGGCTTGTAACAGGAGGAGTAAGTGTCAGCTGTGGTGCAGCGACGGGTGAACTAACGACGGCGGTGTTTATTGCTGCGTCCCAGTTAAGCCGGTAGCCCAAACTCTCCAGCGGCAAACGCAAAGGCACCAAAATTCTCCCGGAAATATTTTTAGCGGGAACATCCAAATCGTGCCTTACCCCGTTGGTAGTAAAAGAAGAACTTCCTATGGTAATGCGTATCCGGTCACTGTCCCGGGTAATAACCGCTGTTTCTGTTTCTGCTTCCCACTGTACGACAAAGCCCATAGCTTCAAATACAAAGCGGACAGGTACCAAGGTGCGGCCTTCTACCAAAATCGGGCCTTGGTCCGGGAAGGTAATTGGTTGACCGTCTACAGTTACAGCAATATCTTCGGCATATACGTTGACGGCAAAGACAAGTATGGCGATTAATGCCGTTACAATTGTCAATAATTTTTTTCTCATTGTGTTACCCCTTGCCTATTTACTTTGTGACTAACAAAAACAAACAGCGTACCCCCAATGCGTAAAAACGCGACAGTAACCATCGCAGCTGTAAGGCCCAGCCGGTTTAACAGGAAAATTGCAAAAATAGGTGCGGCGAACAGACTGATGTTCGTAATTGTGTTGAAAAATGCAAGATATGTCATCCTGTTTTCGTCCGGGGCGGCTTCCAGCAGGCCGTTTAACAATGCCATGTTAATACCTATTGCGGAAAACCCAGTAAACGCGCTGAAAACTGCCATTACCTGCACATTGGGTATAAGCGGGAAAATGAACATATTAACTGTAATGAATATGGCAGAGACAATAAAAACCCTGTTATTGCCGTGTTTGTACAGCAGCTTTTGCCAAAATGCCCCGGAAACAAACGCCGCCAAACCGGAAAGCAGTGCAAATATTGCGAACCACATTTCTGTCGCTTGTAAGGTCATTACCTGGTAAATACTGTTTAGCGGCCAACCCGCTTGCCAGGTAAATGCAAAACAAATGGTTGGGATTACAAACCTTCTGAATTTTTTGTCCTTTAAGATGCCTTTGATAATTACCATGCCGTTGGGCTTTGTATCCACAGCTTGCTCGTTGCGTAAATACTCCGGTACTTGCAAACGGTTAAATGTAATTACCTCGATGATACCCAGCAAAAACGCACCGATGAAAAATATCTGGTACAAAAGCATCCGCTGTTCGTCTGTGTTGGGTATAAATGTAATTGCAAGCCCCGCAGAAATTGTAACAAAGGGAATCATAGCCTGGCCAAACTTGGTGCGCATGGCTATTGCCTGGCCGCGCATTTGTCCGCTAAAAACCGTACCCAAGAAATTTTGTAAGGATGTTTGGGAAAGGGAATCCGGACAGTTCATAATTGCCACAAGTATTACAAAAAGCAAGGGGCGTATTGCAGGGGGCAGTGCAGGGATAAACGCGATACACAAAAGCACGGCGCGGCTTAACAATATAAACGCCGCTGTCGCTCTTTTTTGGTTTGTAAACCGTCTGAAAAGAATTGCCCCGGGCAGCAGCACAATGGCGGCTACAAGCCCGGGCAAGGAACTTAACATAGCAATTTCAAATTCTGTACCGCCCAAACGCTCTAAAAATACTACGGCAAATGGACGCCACAAATGGTTTACCATGTCAAACAGAAGCCCGTACATGATAAATATCCAAACATTTGTGCCGCGTATCTGACGCATTTCATTTAGGAACGAACCGAACCCGGCAGTTAGCTTATTCACGCCTTTTTAACCCACAATTCAATTTTTTCGCCGTTAATATTCCATTCTTTGGCGAAAGCACCTTCCGGTGGGGCAGAGATAGACAGTTGATCGGCTAACAACTCTGCGGCTATTGCGGCGCGGTTATTTTCAATTACGGCAGATAAAACAGCATTGTCGCTGTAGCCCGCGATTATGCGATCCGTTACTTCAAAGCCCGCTTCGCGGCGCATGTTTTGCCACTTGCTTACAAGCTCGCGCATGTTGCCCTCTTCGATTAATTCCGGGGTTAGTGCGGTGTTTAGTACTACGGTTATACCTTTGTCGCTTGCGGCGGCAAAGCCTTCTTTTTGTTTGGTTTCTATCAAAACGTCATCCATGGTAAGCTCTACGTCTACGCCGTCAATTGTCTGTTTCCATTGTCCGGTTTTTAGGTTTGCCATGGTATTGTCCGGTGACACGTTGAGTGCGGCAGTGATTTTGGGCACAAGTTTACCGTAACGCGGGCCTAAGGTGCGCAGCTGGGGCTTGAAGCTGTAGCCGATGTATTCGGAAGCATCCGATACAAAGTGTACGGCTTTTACGTTAAGCTCTTCACGAATAACCTCCAACAAGTCTGCATTCGGTGTTTTATCTGTGTTGGATACCGCAACCATCATTTCTTCCAAAGGCTGACGGGTTTTTACATTGCCCGCATTTCTGGCGGCACGGCCTTGGGTCACAATTTCTATTGTGCTTGCCATTTGCGCTTCCAATTCCGGGTCTATCAAGGTTTTGTCAACAACAGGGAAATCGCAAAGGTGGACAGATTCATAAAAATTGCCTGATTGCAGCCCCACAACCAAATTTTGATACAGCTGCTCGGATATAAACGGCACGAACGGTGCTGACAATTTTGCCACTGTTACCAGAGCGTGGTGCAATGTCTTGTAGGCGTTAATTTTATCTTGTGTCATCTCGCTGCCCCAGTAACGCTCGCGGCTGCGGCGCAAATACCAGTTGCTTAGCTCGTCCACAAATTGGTCAAGCAGGCGGGCAGGCTCTGTTACTTCAAAATTATATAGGGCAGAATCTAATTTTTGGATTAAAGTATTCAAGCGGGACAGCAGCCACTTATCCATTACAGACAGGTCTTTCGCCTCGTGTTGGTAAGGGTTAAACAGGTCGATTTCTGCATACAGCACGTAGAAAGCATAAGTGTTCCAAAGGGTGCCCATAAAGCGGCGGGCACCTTCAATTACCGTGTCATCGGAATAGCGGAAGTTGAGCCACGGTGCAGAGTTAACATACATAAACCAGCGTACCGCATCTGCCCCGTGTTTTGTTAAGGCGTCCATTGGGCTTACGGCATTGCCTTCGGATTTACCCATTTTTTGGCCATGCTCGTCCAGCCCAAGGCCGGTTACAATTACATTTTTGTATGGTGTCTTGCCAAACAACATGGTGGAAATAGAGATAAGTGAATAAAACCATCCACGGGTTTGGTCAACGCCTTCGGCGATAAAATCTGCCTGGAAGTGTTTTTCAAACATATCTTTGTTTTCGAACGGATAATGCCACTGGGCAAACGGCATAGAACCGGAGTCGAACCAGCAGTCGATTACTTCCGGTGTGCGGGTCATTTTCCCGGTGCATTTTGGGCAGTTTAGTTTTACGGCATCAATATATGGTTTGTGCAGCTCTATATCTGCCGGTACGTTTTCGCCCATTTCTTTAAGTTCGGCGATGCTGCCTACGCAGTGCAGGTGCCCGCAGTTTTCGTCTTCGCAAACCCATATTGGCAGCGGCGTACCCCAGTAGCGTTCCCTGCTTATGCTCCAGTCAATTACATTTTCAAGAAAATTGCCAAAGCGGCCTTCTTTCATGTGTTCCGGCATCCAGTTAACGGTTGCGTTGCTTGCCATTAATTTGTCCCGCAGGGAGCTTACGCGGATAAACCATGCGTCACGGGCGTAGTAGAGCAGGGGAGTTTTGCAACGCCAGCAGAACGGGTAGCTGTGCTCATACTTTGTTTTCTTGTATAATTGGCCGCGTATTTTAAGTTCCTTGATTATTTGCGGGTCTGCTTCCTTTACAAATACGCCTTTCCACAAGTAAACTTCCTCTGCAAAGCAGCCTTGGGGGTCTACAAGCTGCAAAAGCGGTAAGTCATATGCCTTAGAAATGCGGGCGTCATCCTCACCAAAGGCAGGGGCAATGTGAACAATGCCCGTACCGCTGGAAAGGGTTACGTAATCGTCGCAAACTACGGTGCAATAACTGTCTGACCAACCCGGCTGCGGCGTTACAAAGTCGAAAAGCGGTTCGTATTTGAGACCTTCAAGGTCTTTGCCCTTGCAGGTTTCCAGGATTTTATAATTATCTTCAAGTTCTTCGGTTTCCTTATTTTTTGAAACTGCGGGACCCATTACTTCTTCTACTAAAGCTTTTGCCAAAATATAAACTTTATCGCCTTGGGCAACTTTTGCGTATTCCTCTTTTTCGTTTACACACAGCCCCACGTTGGAAGGCAGTGTCCAGGGGGTGGTTGTCCAAGCAAGCAGGTATTCGTTGTCCTTTCCCGCCGCTTTAAAGGCTACATAGGCAGAGTCTTCTACTATGTCTTTGTAGCCCTGGGCCACTTCATGGCTGGAAAGGGGAGTGCCGCAGCGCGGGCAGTACGGTACTACCCGGTAGCTTTTGTATATCAAATTTTGTTTAAAAATTTCCGACAATGCCCACCATACAGATTCAATATATTCATTATGGTAGGTTACATACGGATGGTCCATGTCTGCCCAAAAGCCTACACGTTCGCTCATTTCGCGCCACAGGCCTTCGTATTTCCATACACTTTCTTTACACTGCTGTATAAAAGGCTCTACGCCGTATTTTTCAATTTCGGGCTTTCCGCTGATACCAAGCAGTTTTTCAACCTCAAGCTCTACGGGTAAGCCGTGGGTATCCCATCCGGCTTTGCGTAGTACTTGGTATCCCTTCATTGTCTTGTACCGCGGGAATAAGTCTTTTACGGCACGGGTAATTACGTGACCGATATGTGGCTTACCGTTGGCAGTGGGCGGTCCGTCATGAAAAGTGAATACCGGGGCATTATCCCGCAGTTCAACACTTTTTTCAAAAATTTTGTTGTCCCGCCAAAATTTTAATACTTCATGTTCCCGTTCTGCGAAGTTTAAACTTGTGGGTACCTTTTCATACATATTAATTCCTCTTTTCTATTTACTCCCATTAGTATAGTGTATCAGCGGACATAGTCAAGGGAAAGTATCATAGAAAACGAAAAAAATGAGTACCCCCTGATATCAGGGGGTACTCGATTTTATCCTATTTGTCCCGGCTGTGTTCCTGCGCACAACGAGGATTTTACACTGGAAATGGCTTGCTGGTCTGCCATTGGAGACGGCACATAATAACCTTTTTGTGCCGCGATTTTATACAGGTCGTATTGAAATTTCTCGTCGCCATCACGCATTTGTTGAAAAGTTTGGCGAAGGGTTGGGTTTGCGGTTTCACTAATAAACGTTGCGTAACACGATAGGCTGGCCTTTACACCACCAAGTACGTCAAGTACTATGTCTTTTTCATGCATAGGTTTATACACTCCTTTACAGCATTTGTATTAGATTTTGCGCTGCTTGCTTTGCTTCGGTTGATGCTTTTGTAAACATTTGTTTAATTTGCGGGTCCTGCACCTGGTTTGCATAGGAATTTAGTTTACTTGCCGTCATGTTGTGGGCAGATACTACTTCCCGAATCCAGTTTAGTTCAGATTGTTTTAAGTCTGGCATGGGCTTGTTTCCTTTCTCTTTTATTGACCCCTTGCGCCTTTTTAGCTTGCAAGGTGCCGGTTGTATTTCTAGTCTTACTGAAAAAGTCACAAATTATACATATGAAATTATTTTTTAGTGTTGACAAACTCCATTTCATGTCATATACTTATTTTCGCCGCCAAGAAGCGCGGCACCCTAATGTCTGGGTGTGGCGTAGCTTGGTAGCGCGCTAGACTGGGGGTCTAGAGGTCGCAAGTTCAAATCTTGTCACCCAGACTCGTTCATGGGAGTATAGCTCAGTTGGGAGAGCGCCTGCCTTACAAGCAGGATGTCATAGGTTCAAGTCCTGTTATTCCCACTTAATATGCGCCAGGTTGTTAAACTTGGCGCATATCTAGCGTTTGTGGCGGAATAGCTCAGTTGGCTAGAGCACACGGTTCATACCCGTGTTGTCGGGGGTTCAAATCCCTCTTCCGCTACTTTATAATAAAGTAACAAGGAGGTAGATTATGATTTTATGGTCAATTGTGGCAGTAATATTTCTCTTAGGCTGCGTGGGTATGGTTATGGCAATCTTGCTCCAAAAGAAGCGCAGTGCAGGCGGTATGGGCAGTATTGCCGGTATGGGTAACGTGGCCGATACCTATTGGGACAAAAACAAAAGTCGTACTGCAGAAGGTGCCCTTGAAAAATGGACAAAAATTGGCGCGGTTGTACTCGCAGTTTTATCTGTAGTGCTTTGCATGATATAATCAGAACTTAAAAACTTGCAGCCGTGTTATGTCCATGTTGACGTAACGCGGTTTTTTTACGCTATAAGAAATTTCCCTGTACGAAATGCGCGCGCAAGCGTGCTTTATATTGCATAAGAGATGGATGGAGATAGAAATATGACAAACCCTACGACAATTTACTTTATCCGTCATGCAGAGCCGGAGCGTAGCGCAGACAGCATTTACACAGACAGAACATATCCGCTTACAGCTAAGGGGATTGAAGACCGCAAACTGGTAAACGAGTTTTTGCGGGATAAGAATATAGATGTGGTTTTATCCAGCCCGTTTAAACGGGCAGTAGATACTGTAGCAGAGTTTGCCGGGCAAATTGGCTGCGAAGTGGAATTAATAGAAGATTTTCGCGAGCGGGCAATTACGGACAAGTGGTTGGGGCTTGATGAGTTCCAAAAATTTGCCCTAAGACAGTGGGAAGATTTTAGTTACAAACTACCCGGCGGTGAAAGTATTGAGGAAGTACAAGAGCGCAAACTTGCTGCCTTGCACGGTGTGTTAAAGCGGCACAAGGGTAAAAATATTGTAATTGGTACTCATGGCATGGCGTTATCTTCGCTGCTGGTCCATTACGACAGTGGTTTTACCTATGACCGGCATGTGGAAATGCCCATGCCCTATGTAGTAAAAATGGTTTTTAACGGGGAAACCTGCTTTGACATTTTTATGCTGGACTTGTTTAACCCAAGCAAAAAAGTAAACTACGACAACGTCAGAGTTGTTACCGCAGAACTTGGCGCGTTGAAAGCATACCGCTATACGGTTATTTTCGCCCGCTACAAAGACAAATGGCTATATTGCCGTCACAAAGAGCGGGACGTGTTTGAAACCCCCGGCGGCGGTATTGAGCGGGGCGAAACCCCGTTGGAAGGCGCGAAGCGAGAACTTACGGAGGAAACCGGCGCAGTAAAATTTTCTATTTGCCCCGCTTTTGACTACGTGGTTTACACGGAAACGGGCTTTGCCAACGGGCAGGTTTTTTACGCAGATGTGCAGGAACTTGGGGAACTGTCAGAAAATTCTGAAATGACAGAAGTGCGTGGGTTTAAAACAATCCCGGACAAGATGCGTTTTGCAAAAATTTTGCCGGTACTGTATGCAAAAATAGAAAAATGGCATAAATAAATTACTTTATATGTTTTTGTGACATTTTTTTTACCCGTTTGGGTGTATTATTGAAAAATAAAGAGGGTAAAATATATATATACGATTTAAATAATACGTGAAGGAGGAGAGACATTGTTCAGGGGGAGAATGCGCGACGAAAAAATTCGCATAGACTACACCATAGGCAGAAACATTAAAATGGAACGTAACCGCAGGGGTATTTCCAGGGAAGAATTTGCGGCAATGTTAGATTTATCTGTGGCACACTTGGGGTTAATCGAGCGTGGAGAAAGAGGAGCAACAAATGTTGTTTTAGAAAGAGTATCCAGAGTACTTGAAATTCCCATCGACGATTTCTTTATTGACCACAGCAACGACGAAAGGGACCGCATACGGCAGGAAGAAAGTGAGATCTATCGCAAGAAAGTTCTTACTTTGACAGCCAGCTTAGATGAATTCGAACTAATAGCTCTTGTGTACTGTATTAAAGGGCTTCTGCTTTTGCGAAATTCTGAGCATGAAATCGAGCAAGAGGTTAACGATTAAAACGCGACTTCTCAAATGTTCAAAAATCCCGTATCTGATATAGATGCGGGATTTTGTCGTTATGCCATTGGCACGGATTCCGAAAGAGTACATACTATGAACATATGAATACAAATGTGGGGGCGGTAGAAATGAAGGAAATCCTTCGCTTTCAAGATGTCTCTCTTACGTATCAGGCAGAAAATGGCGAAGTAGAGGCACTTCAAGGCATAAATTTTGTGGTATTTGAAGGTGAATTGGTTTCCGTTATCGGCCCTTCGGGCTGCGGAAAAAGCACTATGCTTTCATTAATATCCGGGTTGGAGAAGCCTACAGCCGGTAAAATATTTGTAGAGTCGGAGGAAGTTAAGGGGGTTAGCGGCAAAACAGGCTATATGCTGCAAAAAGATAATTTACTGGACTGGCGCACCATTCGCGGCAATGTTCTGCTTGGCCTGGAAATACGGGGTAAATTGTGTAAACAGAGCGTCGCATATGTAGACAATTTGCTGTGTTCCTACGGTTTATGGGAATTTCAACATAAGCGGCCGTCTCAGCTTTCCGGCGGAATGCGTCAGCGGGCGGCACTTATACGTACTCTGGCATCCAAGCCGGAATTGTTGTTGTTAGATGAAGCATTTTCCGCGCTGGATTATCAGACACGGCTTGTGGTTGCAGACGATGTTTGCTCCATTTTACGAAGAGAGAAAAAGACGGCCGTATTGGTTACCCATGACATTTCCGAGGGCATTAGTATAGCAGACAGGATAATTGTGCTTTCTAAACGGCCGGGGCGCATAAAGCAGGACTTTAGCGTCAAGTTATCTGCAACGCCGTTACAACGCAGGGCAGCCCCAGAGTTCCGCGATTATTTTAACATGGTTTGGAAAGAGCTTGATGTAAATGTATAAGTATCTTAAAAAAAAGCGGCGGCAGCAGATGCTGGTACGGGTTTGTCAATTTTCTACATTGTTCGCCATAATTTTTTTGTGGGAAGCTCTTGCCCGCGCCGGTGTTATCGACAGCTTTATAATGAGCCAGCCCACACGAATTTTACGTACAATCGGCAATTTTCGTAGCAATAATTTGCTGCTGCATATTGGAATTACAACACTGGAAACCATAATAGGCTTTACACTTGGGGTAATAATCGGCCTTTTAGCCGCGCTTGTGCTGTGGTGGAACAAGTTTTTGGCAAAGGTGGCGGATCCGTACTTGGTGGTGCTTAACGCACTGCCCAAAATTGCCCTTGGCCCGGTGATTATCATTTGGGTTGGTGCTGGGATGCAAGCTGTAATTGTTATGGCTTTAGCCATTTCACTGGTTGTTACCATTATGGAAATGCTTAACGGTTTCCAAAATACTAATGGGGATTTGATTAAAATGGCAAAAACGTTTGGGGCAAACCGGCTGCAAACCTTTGTAAAAATTGTGTTTCCGTCTAATTTAACAACCTTGTTTAATTGCCTGAAAATTAACATCGGACTGTCGCTGGTTGGTGTTATTGCCGGGGAATTTTTAGTTTCCCGGGCAGGGCTTGGGTATCTAATTGTGTATGGCGGCCAGGTATTTCAAATGGACTTAGTAATGACCAGCGTAATTATTTTGGCAGTACTGGCGGCTTTGCTGTATCGTTTTGTTGTTCTTGTAGAGTACTTGGTAATGCGTCTTTGTTATAAATGATCGGAGGGGTTTGTGATGAGAAATTTTGCATTTGTAATGCTATTTGCTGTTATGCTTTTGGTATTGTCCGCCTGTAACAGAACCGAAGAGGAAGGCCTTACAACCATACGCCTTAGTGAAGTAACGCGTTCGGTGTTTTACGCCCCCCAATATGCCGCAATTGAGCTTGGTTTTTTTGCCGATGAAGGTATTCATATCGACCTTATCACCAGCGACGGGGCAGATCGTGTTATGACAGCACTTTTATCCGGCGCGGCAGATATTGGCCTATCCGGGCCTGAAGCGGCAATTTATGTTTGGGCAGGCGGCAGGGCAGACCATGCCATTGTATTTGCCCAAGTTACCCAGCGGGACGGCTCTTTTCTTATAGCCCGCGAACCCATGCCGGATTTTACGTGGGATAACATCCGCGGAAGCCATGTTTTACCCGGGCGCAGGGGCGGAATGCCCTTTATGGTGCTTGAATATGTAACGCGCAGCAAGGGGATTGTACCGGAAGTAGATGTAGTCTTTGATACTTCTATTCAGTTTGCGGCTATGGTTGGCGCGTTTCTTGGCGGTACGGCAGATTTTGTTACGGCTTTTGAACCCGTAGCGTCTACCATCGCCCTTGAGGGCAGGGGATATGTTGTGGCTTCTGTAGGCGAGGCTTTTGGCGAAATCCCATATACGGCTTACTATGCTTTGGGCAGTTTTATTCAGCAAAACCCCAACTTAATACAGGGTTTTACAAATGCCCTTCATCGTGGGCAAGTTTGGGTACAGGAAAACTCCCCGGGGAATATTGCAGAAATTATTTCACCATTTTTCCCGGATGCAGACATAGCAATTCTTACAAGCGCGATTGCCAGATATAAAGAAATTGAAGCGTATGCCGCAACGCCGCATATTACACGAACCAGCTTTGAGAATTTACAGCGTGTAATGGAATCCGCAGATGAATTACCTGCCCGCGCGCCTTTCGATGTGCTGGTGGACAACAGTTTTGCGGACAGAGCGGTTAGAAGGTAAAAACAACACCCCCTGATATCACATTCACCAATATGATATCAGGGGGTGTTTTATGCAGTTGCAATATTTTTGCTATATAAAATTTTGCGAATACTTGCCTCTGAAAGGCAGTATTCCAACATTAATTCACATATATCCGCGCCATTTCTGTAGGCATCGATTATGTTATTATTGCGCGTATGAACTTGGGTACGCGCGCCGTTTTTCTGCCCCCATCCGATTTTTTCTTCATCTTTTTTGGGAACATATATCAGTGCGCCGCCGGAATATTCTTGCACCAATGCTAAAATATCAGGGGGAAGCACATCCTTGGCGTTTACATATTTCAAAGTGTAATACCTCCGTAGCGTGTCTGAGTCGAGTGGGGGTTATGCAGTTATGTTCATTTCTTAGTTTTGTCATTTCAATGCCTCCTTTTCTATAGTGGGCGGGAACACCCATTGTTATTGTTTTGATAAACTCGCAAAAAGGGAGGACGCATTAGCAACAGCTAAGCGCGTCCACCCTTTAAGTTATTATTGTCCTTTTAAGGTTAGGACAAAAACCACCCTAAATATACCAAAATTGATCAGCTCCTTTCTTGGGTTGGAGTTGGCTGCATGTGAGGATTCTCACTGCAACTGTTTGTATTTTACTACTCATTTGCAAAAACAGCAATATAAAAATTAATTATAATCATTTTTTCTCAAACTTTATCAAACTCTTTGCCAAAGTCCCTTGACTTAACTCTAAGAAAGGAGTACCCTATGGTCTACCATAATTTTGCAAATAGCTTTGTGTGATTATTTTAAATGTAGGTGAATGTTATTAGGATTATTGTTAAAGTAGTCTTGCTTACACTGGTGTGGGTAATTCTACGGGAATCTGTTTCTGTTGCAGATATAATTGTTGGATTAGTTATAAGCATACTGTGCATATGGTACAGCCAAAAGTTTATACCATTAAGCAGGATTAAAGGCGTAAATTTCTTTAAATTGGTGTTATACCCCTTGTTTTTAGTTGGGCAAATTTATATAGCCGGTTTTTATGTTATAAAAAGGATTTTTGCAGGGGCCAGCACGCATATTACAACAGTTAAGACAAAAATTGAGAATGAGGAATTGCGTGTAATACTTGCAGATTCCATAACCCTTACCCCCGGTTCTGTATTGCTGGACTTAACAGGTGACAATATAACAGTTGTATGGTTAAGCGGCAAAAGCGAACTATATCAGGACCGGGATGTGGACAAGCTGATAAAGGGCAGCCTGGAGGAAAAACTTTTGGCTGCGGAAATAGAAACGGGTACGTCATGAATATTTTATTGTGGATTATTATTGCATTTTTGCTAATTGTATTTTTCCGGATTGTAATAATGGGGCCATCCCGCTGGGATAGGCTTTTGGGTATGAGTGTTACATCTGTAAAAATTATCGTTTTAATCATTTTTTTTGCGTCGGCAAATGATAGGGCATATTTGTTGGACTTTGCAATTATTTACGCGATGTTCGGGTTTATCAGTATCATTTTTATCGCATTGTTTTTATCAAAAAGAAGCAGGAGAGGCAAAGAGTAAAATGAACGGCATCATAGACATTATTAGTATGATAATTTTAATCGCCGGGGTTGTTTTTATGGCGTTTGGCGTTATTGCTATGTTTAGGTTTAAAAATTTTTACCCCCGTATTTTAACTACTTCTAAAATTGACACGGTGGGTGTAATTACAATTATCATTGGTATGGCAATAAGACACGGTATAAGTTCGTTTACCGGCAAGATTGTGCTTTTGGGGGTTATTATGCTTATTTTTAACCCTTTGGTTGCCCACATTCTGGCGCGTTCGGCCTATTTATGCGGGTATAAAATAGATGAATCAGAAAATGGAACTGCGGAGGTATCCAAATGATTTACGCGATTCTTTCCGCATGGATTATTATTGCCTTACTTATTGTATGGGAGCAAAGAATTGCCAGGACAATTATATATCTTGCAGTTTTTTCACTTATTTCTTCTGTTGTGTATATTTTCCTTGGTTCGCCGGATGTGGCGATGGCAGAGGCGGCGGCAAGTGTTTTTACAACGGTATTTTTTATTATTTGTTTCGAAAAATATTTTAGCCGCGTGGATAGAGGAGAGAAAGTACCCAAACAAAGTATTATCAAAGTATTGATTCCTATTATTTTTACAGTGTTTTTGTTTGGCCTGTTTATATTTGTAATCCCGGAAAATACCGGACAGCCGCACGAAATTAATTTAAGCGAATTGTATATTTCGTCCTTCGAAAATGACTTTGGCGGGGAAAATGCCGTAACTGCAATATATCTTGGTTATCGTGTGTATGACACACTTTTTGAAGCGTTGGTGTTGGTTATTAGTGTGGTTGCGGTTATACACATGTCCCATTCCAAGAAAACTGTTGTAAAAAGCGGTAAACACAGCGAGATGGAAAGGGACGGTATGGCAGTATTTGCAATACGCGTTATATGTCCGGTAATGCTGCTGTTTGGGGTATACTTGATACTGAACGGGCATATTTCTCCCGGGGGCGGCTTCCAGGGCGGGCTTGCAATTGCCGCATTCTTTATATGCAGGTACATGATTTACGATGTTTATGACCTGCCAATACGGAAACTTATCCGCTTGGAAGAATTAGTTTTTGCGGGAATTATTATATTTGCAGTAATTATTGTTTTTTGGGGATTTACCTCACATTTGCCGCCTCGTATTCAGCCTTTTGTGCAAACGGCGCACATGATTGCCATGAACGCGCTTATCGGGCTAAAAGTGGCATGCGGGTTTATTATCTTGTTCTATAGATATATTGCGGTAGAAAGTAAATAAAAAATTTGGAGGATGTAATGTTTGCAGGAGTTGAAGTTATAGAGCTTTTTGCCATCGTTATGTTTTTTATTAGTTTTTACGGGCTTATATCCAGTAAGAATGTAATTAAATCTATTGTAAGCATTCTCTTGATGGAAGTGGCGGTTATCGTGTTTTTTTTGGGAATTGGTTTTACCGGCCGCGCTGTTCCGCCTGTTGGGACAGACCTGATAACTTTGGAGTATGTAGCCGATCCGTTACCGCAGGCTTTAATGATAACTGCAGTAATTGTTGGCTTGGCTACCACTGCCATAAACATTACAATGTTTATTACATTGTTCCGAAAATATAAAACTGCAGATTGGAATACAATTAAGACATCTGCTTTATTGCCCGGTGGAGAAAAATAATGCTGACATTTTTTGTGATTGTGCCAATTCTGATAGCTGTATTTTTATATCTGTTCCCATTTCAAAAAGCAGCCAGAATTATATCCATATTTACACAAGTTGGGCTTACAGCCGCAACTTTCTTTTTGTTTTTAAGCAGCCGTGACGAAACCATTGTTACAATTATCGGCGATTATGGAATATTGGGTATTACCCTTAGGGCCGATGCACTTTCGTCTGTCTTTATTTTGCTTACGGTTTTTGTGTTTTTGATGGCGGCAATTTACAGCTACAGCAGTAATACAAGTAGTTTGTTCTGGTTTTTGCTGTTTATTTGGGAAGCATCAATTATCGGTATTTTTTTAAGCAGCGACTTATTTAATATTTTCGTATTGACAGAAGTAGGTACTGTTGTGGTTTCTGTGCTTATAATGTACAACAGAAAAAACCGGTCTATGTATGACGGTATGATTTACTTAATGATAAACGTTGTTGTTGTACAATTTTACTTACTTGGCCTGGGCTATGTGTACCGGCTGGCCGGAACCTTGGACATTGCCGCAGCTGCAGCAGCTTTTGGCAGGCTAGAGGCACATGCTCAATTGTTGCCATACGCGCTTATCATGACATTTGTTGGGCTTAAATGTGCCGTTTTTCCTGTGTTTAGCTGGCTGCCAAAAGCCCACGGAACGCCGGGTGCTTCTGCGGCGGTTTCTGCTGTACTTTCCGGATTGCATATAAAAAGTGGTATTTATATGTTTCTACGGTTCCAAGAAATTTTTGAAGGCGTAGCAACTACTGAGTTTTTCTTGTTAGTTGGAATTGCCACGGCGGTTGTTGGGGTTGTTATGTCACTGGCGCAGACAGACATTAAACTTATATTGGCATACAGCACAATTGCGCAAGTTGGCTTGATTATTGTAGGCCTTAACTTAAATAACGAATACAGCTACATTGGCAGCTTGTACCACATTGTTACGCACGGGGTTTTTAAGTCTGCACTGTTTTTGGGTTCCGGTGTGATTATTAACGAGTACGGTACCCGGGATACTACAAAAATTTGCGGAGCATGGCGGCGTATTCCCATTACAAGCTGTGTCACCGGCTTGGCTATTTTGGGTATAATAGGTGCGCCGTTTTATAGCGGAAGTGTGTCTAAATATTTTTTATTGCAGGGCGCAGGCGGGTTTCTATACATTTTTCTGCTGCTTATTAACCTTGGCACAATAATGATATTTATAAAGTATTCGATGATGTTTTTTGGCAGGTCATCGGAAGGCGTTAAGTTAATACGTAATGATTGGTGGCAGCTTATACCCCTTTTGGCTCTGGGAATTTCATGCCTTTTGCTGGGTATTTTTGGTGAATCCTTAATTCTCTTTTTATTTAACGTGGATAAATCTATTGACTTATTCGGCTACATTGAAAAGTGCGGGATTTTTGCGGCAAGTTTGGTTGTAGGATACTTCATTTTCAGGTATTATATAAAAGATAGTGCGTTGCTTGCGCGAATAAGTAAGTTTGAGTTTGGTTTTAGAGGCATGTGCGCTGCCATAGGTGTGTTTTTTGCTATATTTGTTATCTACTTGCAATTTTTAGGGGTGTGATTTTGTTGTTAACAGCAGTACGCAGCAATGATTGGCTGCAAAATAAATTTTTTCTGAGACCTTACAGGGTTCATGTATTACTATTTTTACTTATGATTTTGCAAGGGTTTATTTTTGATACGCCGCGTAATATCCTTGATGGTACTTGGGCGATTTTTATTTCTACAGATTTACTTATTACAGACTACATAGCCGTTGGCGGCATAGGGGCCGCATTTGTAAATGTGGCCCTTGCAGGGTTACTTGCCATAGCCGCCATGCGTTTTGCAAAGCACGAGCCCAGCGGCCTTGCCATTGCCACCTTGGGTGTTGTTGTCGCTATGGCGTTTTTTGGCAAAAACCCTGCCAACATGCTTCCCATTATTGCCGGCGGCTGGCTGTACAGTAAATATACCGGCACCCCACACAGGAGTTGTGTATTGCCATCCATTTTGGCCACCTGTTTAGCCCCTGTTGTTACCAGGTTTGCGGCTGTTTCCGGTTTACCCGGCCCCATGAGCGTTGCGGTTATCTACCAAATTCCTATACCTGTTGGGGTTGCCATGGGTGTGTTTTTGGGCCTGTTTATCGGGTTTATTATGACCCCGTTTGCGGCGGCACTGCGTAAAGCCCACGAAGGGTATCATCTTTACAATGTTGGTTTTGCCGCGGGCATTTTGGCAGTTGGTATGTTTGCGGTGTTTCAGACATTGGGCATTGATCAGGATATTATAAATAATTGGAGCAGCGGCTATAACTTGGAGCTGGCTACATTTTCTATTGTAATGTCTGTATACTATATTATTTGCGGCGTTTTAAGCCGCTGTAAATCTCTATCTTTTAGGGAACTGCTGCGCATAGACGCAGAAGATTATGACTACTATAAAAAATATTCAGGCATGACATATGTATCCATGGGGATTTTGGGGCTTATATGCGTACTGTTTATGTTTGCCATACGGGGCGAATACAACGGAGTTGTAATAGGCGGCTTAATTTCCACAATAGGGTTTGGGGCTTTTGGTAAGCCGATAATCAGCTCTGTAATACTTATGTCCGGTGCGGTGATGGCAGCAGGCGCAAGTGCGCTTCTTACGGGTGCGCCTGTAAACCACCGCTCGTTTTTGGTGGCTACTCTGTTTGCCACATGTCTTGCCCCCATAGCTACACGGTTTGGGTGGAAGTGGGGGCTTGTGGCCGGGTTTTTGCATTTATCCCTGTCTATAAATGTAGCTTTATTCCACGGCGGAATGAATTTGTACAACAACGGTTTTGCCGGTGGTGTAGCCGCTATGATCCTGGTGCCAATAATGAAATTTGTGGCGGAAGAAAGGGCAAAGAAAAGGTCAAAGGTATAGCTGTTCCGGCTTGCATAATGGGATATGGATTAGTGGAGTATATGTACCAAATAGAAATATGGAGGATACATTCTACTTGGCGTTGAAGATGACGGGGAGATTAACGGTGTAAACCCTAAAGCCGTTACCAAAATGAAAAATGATTTTGCAAATTCGTTGAATAATCCGCAACGATTTTCACCAACACTTTTTCTTTCTTTAGAAGAAGCTGAACTTAACGGCAAAACTATACTATGGTGCTATATACGCCCAATTCTCAAGTAGTAATGTTTGGCGGCAAAATTTACGACCGTGCTGTGGATGGAGACATGGATATTACACGGAATTCTGAGATGGTATCTCAAATTCATCGCCGAAAGTCGGCAGATTATTCAGAGCGCAATATTTTCCCATATGCTAAAGAAGAACATTTTGATTTTTCAAGACTTATGCCGAAAGTTCGGCGTTTACTTGCCAATCGTGATGATTTGATTGATGCTTACGAGCAACTAATGGATTTTATTGCCAAGCATACACTTGATAAATTTCATTTGATTGGTGACCAATCGGTTAGCTTACTTTCTGGAATTTCTCGTGAGATTGTCAGTAATATTCTCGTACATCGAGAGTATACAAGTGCGTATCCTGCAAAAATTATTGTTGAGCGTGACCGCATTGTAACGGAAAACTGGAACTTGCCCAAAGCCCCCGGACGTATTGACCCCAATAATTTTGCGCCTTTTCCAAAAAATCCATTACTCGCACATTTCTTTATAAATATCGGACGTTTAGATGTTCTCGGCTCCGGCGTCAGAAATTTATATAAGTATACAAAGCTATACTCTGGCGGTGTGCCAGAGCTAATTGATGGTGATGTGTTCAAAACTATAGTGCCTCTTACTAAATCGAACTATGTTTTGAGCGATAACGCGCCTCGACAAATGGTTCTCGCATACATTGAAGCGCATGGCGAAATAAATGCAACCTTAGTAGCCTAACTAATCAACCGTTCGCCCGGTACTGCAAGACGTGTGCTTTCACATCTTGTCGATGAAGGCGTTATTACAGCGGTCGGTGCAAATCGAAATCGTAAATATAAACTTGCGGAATAATTATGAGTATTTTATCGCTTCCTCTGCAATCACCCAAGTCATACCTATTCAAAATAAACTGAAACATGCCAACAAATACCGTAACGGTCTGTGTTGTAAACAATGGTTTTTACTTCTGCTCCCAGTGCCTCTTTGTAGAAGGTAATGGCTTCGTGACAATTGCCCGGGAAGCCTATGGATGGTAAATTTAGCATGTGAATATGCTCTTTTCAGAAAATTGTGTCGCGTGGACACTAAAATTATATATTAAGAATCCCGTGCGTCAACCCGGTGCATTACCCCCTGATATCAGGGGGTAGTTTTCATAAGTCATCTTTCTCATCAGCATAAACTGCTCCCGTGGTGGCATAAAAGTATCCTTTGGGTCGTAGGCATTTTGCTGCAAAAATTCCTTTCGTATTTTTTTGGCCAGTGCAAGGGTGCGCAGTCGGCTTTCAGATAGACCATCTGCGCCTGCTAATTTTACTATCTCCAACAGGGCATTTTCTTCTTGCAGTACGGCCATAATTTTTTCCCGCAGCCCCATAAATTGGGGGCTTATAGTGTTTGCGTACCAGTTTGCAAGAGTTGGCAGGTAGTTGCTGTAGCTGTTCATCCAGCAAATGGCGGGGAAGTGGCGGGCATAGGCAAGCTGCCTGTCCAGGGCCCAGTAGCAGGAAATAAACCGCTTAGTTTGCTGGGTAACAGGTTCGGAAAAATCGCCGCCCTGGGGGGAAACCGCGCCTATAATTGTTACAGAGCCTTCTGTGCCGTTCAAATTGGTTACATACCCTGCCCGTCCGTAAAAGGCCGACAGGCGGGTGGCCAAGTATGCCGGGTATCCTTCTTCCGCCGGTATTTCCCCCAGGCGACCGGACAACTCCCGCAAAGCTTCTGCCCAGCGGGATGTGGAATCTGCCATTACGGCCACGTGGCAGCCCATGTCCCGGTAGCATTCCGCGATGGTTAGGCCTGTGTAAACACTGGCCTCACGGGCGGCAACGGGCATGTCGGATGTATTGGCTATAAGCACAGTGCGGTTTAGCAGGGGCTGGCCGTTCTTTGGGTCTGTAAGCTTTGCGAAATCTTCCAAAACTTCTGTCATTTCATTGCCCCGTTCGCCGCAGCCAATGTATACGATTAAATCTGCGTCGCACCACTTGGCAAGCTGGTGTTGGGTCATGGTTTTGCCTGTGCCAAAACTGCCGGGTATTGCAGCAACCCCGCCTTTTGCTATGGGGAATAAGCTGTCGATTACCCGCTGGCCTGTGATTAGCGGAATTGACAGTGGTTGGCGGGTTTTAACAGGCCGCGGTACGCGAATAGGCCATGTTTGCGAAAGTGTAAGTGTCTTTTTACCGTCTAGGGTTAAAATAGGGCAGGACGGTGTGTATGGGCCGCTTGGCGCGGCATGTGTGACAGTTCCGGACACGCCGGGCGGAACCATCGCCCTGTATGTAATAAGCGGCGTTTCATCAACTACCGCAAAAATTTCGCCTTGCTTTATGTGCTGGCCCACGGCTGCCGAAATGCGAACCCGCCAAGGTTTTTTATCGATATTCCCAAGAGGCCGCATTATGCCGTCAAAAATATTGCCCACAATCCCCGGCTGCATGGTTACAGACATGGGCTGCCCCGTGCCTGTGACAATTGTGCCGGGCTTTAGACCGGCGGTACTTTCGTATACCTGCACCGTTGCCGTGCCCGGCTGCAGCGCGATAACTTCCCCCTGCAGGCCACCTACGTTTACAGTTTCAGATACAAAGAAATTACCGCCGGTTACGGTTATAACGGGGCCGTTTATGCCGTATACTTTAGCCGTCTGTGTCATAGATAAATTCCTTTTTGGCTATTGTCAGGTATGTTTTAAAGGTGCAATCCATTTGAATTGTACGCCCGGCATTCAATAAAACAAACCCGCCAATGTAGTCTTGACTACCTGTTTCCGGGGCAAGTTTTGTGGCGG
>WQTQ01000242.1 GCA_009786175.1 Bacillota bacterium
TTGGACGAACTATTCCTCTTCCCGCCGCGTATTTTTGTACGCAACCCAACTTTAAGCAATTTCTCAGACATGGTTATGCTCTTGCAGCAGTCATGGGTTCCTTTTTCCAGGTATATTCTTAACTCGTTTATCTACACCGGGTTTGGCACAGTGGGGCACTTGATATTTGCTTCCATGGCCGCGTACCCGCTGGCAAAAAACAATTTCCCCGGTAAAGGTATTTTATTCTCCATGGTTGTTCTCGCGCTAATGTTTACAGGGCACGTTACGGGTATCCCCAACTTCCTGATTATTACCGCCCTGGGGCTTAACAATACCTACTTGGCAATTATCCTGCCCGCTTTCCAGGCTGCCCTTGGCTTGTACCTGATGAGACAGTTTATGGAACAAATACCGGATTCCTTAATAGAATCCGCAAGGCTGGACGGTGCCAACGAGTTTTTTATCTGGCGCAAAATAGTAATGCCTAACGTAAAGCCTGCGTGGCTAACACTTATTATCCTAATGTTCCAAGGAATGTGGGGTAACACAGGCGGTATTCTTATCCGCAGCGAGCAGTTAAGGCCACTGCCATTTGCACTCCATCAGCTTGCGGGAGGTCAGATTGCCCGCGCGGGTGTTGGTGCGGCAGTTATGCTAATAATGATGATTGTGCCTGTAACATTTTTTATAGTTTCACAATCTCAAATGATTGAAACGATGGCCACATCCGGTATGAAGGATTAATGAAAGGGGTATAAGCATGAAAAAACTTGTTATTTTATTATTGGTCTTTATCCTTGTAATGGCTCCTGCTGCCCCTGTATTTGCGGATACGCCGTACCAGGGTTTCAGCTATAACTTCTGGGCGGGTATGACCCCCGCGCCTGTAGCTTATGTGCCGCTGCGCTCATTTGTGCTGCAGGATATTTGTCCCGACCTTGGGGAAATGACCGAGGCTACGTCTTTGCATGTAGACCCGGAAAATAACATTTTCCTTATAGACAGCGGAAACCATAGAATTATTGTTTTTGACGAAGATCTAAACTTAGTGGATGAAATGCGCGGTTTTTATCGGAATGGGCAGTGGAGTTCTTTCAACCGCCCCACAGGCGTGTTTGTTACCCATGAAATGCAATTGTATATTTCTGATACTCATAATCACCGTATTGTGGTGTTAGACCGGGACCGTAATTTTGTAAGGGAAATTCTTGCCCCGGAAATTGGCGGGCGCGAAGAGGATTTTGTGTTCCTACCCCTTCACATTGTTGTAGACCGGGGCGGCCGTACATTTGTAATTGTACAGCGCGAGTTTGAAGGCATTATGCAATTTAACGCCGAAGGCGAGTTTATTGGCTACTTTGGCACAATAAACGTAGGCTTTAACCCCATAGATATGTTCTGGCGTATGTTTATGACCCAGGAGCAGCGTTCCCGTCAACGACTGTTTATACCTACAGAGTTCCAGGGTATGGACATAGACGATTACGGATTCATTTTTACAACAAATATCGAAAGATGGGCACGTGCCAACCAGGTTATGCGCCTTAACCCACGGGGCGAAAACGTCATTAGAAACTTAAACGACAATGTAAGATTAAGCGGTTCTCAAAACTTCCGTGGCGGCGGAACATTGGCAGGTCCTTCTGTGTTAATTGACGTTGCCGCAATGTCACACGGCATGTTTGTAACCCTGGACTCTACCCGCGGCAGGATTTATACCTACGACCAGGAAGGTAACATGCTTCACGCAATTGCCGGTACCGGGGCCATGCAAGGGATGGCCCGCAGGCCCATATCTATTGTAATCTTAAATGATGACTATCTTGTTTTGGATGCTCATGGCCGCGGCAGAATTACTCAGTTTACGCCAACAGAATATGGGGCCTTAATTAATGCAGCCGTACGCGCAAGGTATGATGGCGATGAGGCTGCGGCAGTTGCCGCATGGCGCAGGCTTGTAGAGCTTGACGAAAATTTTGCACTGGCTTGGTCCGGTATCGGGCGTACAATGCTTGCCTCCGGTGATAATGTCCAGGCCATGTACTACTTGCGCAGGGGCATGGACGTTCGTTATTACTCAGTTGCTTTTAGGCGGCACAGGCTTGACACGATGCAAAATGTTCTTCCTACTGTACTAACAATTGCGGTTTTTATACCGGTGATTGTTATAATCGCAAAAATTGTGCTCCGGTTTAGGAAGAAGGGGGCTGCCGCCACATGAGTGTTATAAAAAGGATATTCGGCTTTTACAGGCTGCCTCTATACATTCTTATTCACCCGGTTGATGGCTTTTATGCCATGAAGTTTGAAGGCAAGGGTACGGTTAAAGTAGCAATTTTTAACTTTTTCCTACTGTGCGTGGCTACAGCTTTTAACATGCAATACACATCGATAATTGTCAGCCAACGTCACCCACTGGGAATAAACAGTTTTAGGGAAATTTCAATTTTAGTAGTCGCGCTCGTGTTGTTTAGTGTGGCCAATTGGTCGGTAACGTGCTTAACAAATGGGGAAGGTCGCTTTAAGGATATAATAATGGCGGTATGCTACTCGGTTACGCCGCTTATATTTACCCTTGTTCCTGCCACTATTTTAAGTAATTTCATTTCCCAGGAAGAAACAGGATTTTACCATATGCTTCTTTCCGTAGGCGTAATGTATTTTGTCTTCCTGGTTTTCCTTGGGCTGGTAACAGTACACAACTACACAGTAGTCAAAGCCCTGTTAACGATAGGTTTCACGTTTGTGGCCATTTTGGTTATCGTCTTCCTTGTAACTTTGCTGTTTACGCTTTGGCAGCAGCTGTACCATTTTGCGTATAGTGTGTATACAGAAATAATATTCCGAAGTTGACAGGGGAGGGTGATAACTGATGAAATTTTCTATATCTGACAGAACAAAAAGAAAATGGCGTAATAGGTTTATATTTGTTGCCGTAGTGGCCGTTGGGTTTTTTGCTTATTGGTTGTACATTAACAGTTTTGACATTTATGACTTCCATCACTTAACCCAAACAATTGATTTGGGTCCTGCAAGGCCATTCGAGCCACTAGAAACGGAAAATGTAAGGGTTCCCGGGATGGTTTTGGCGGCAGAAAATGAATATCTGGCTTTGTATGTTAACGAGTACACAACCGCTATAGCCGTATTTGATAAACGAAATGGGTACACGTGGTTTGCCAGCCCGCCGGGCACAAACCAAGACCCTATTGCAAACCCGTTCGAACGTAATACAATGCGCTCCCCTGTTGGGTTCCGTTTCTTGGACGAGGGTAGAAGGCGTCAATGGCGTTGGCTTTACCAAGATGCCATTTATCACGAGCAATTTAAAATATTTTCTATCCCAAACGGTGTACGTTTCACATACGAAATCGGTAACCTGGATATAGGAATAGACGCAATACCGTTCTTTATAGAAAGGGATTATTTCTACGAGCGGTTTATGTACCCGGCTATGGAGCGTGCTGCGGACGGCGACACTTCCGACCGCAATATTTTACGCCAGTTTTGGCACCCATCACGGGATGAAGATTTTGAAGGCTTTTATCAAATGACGGAAGGTATACGCGGTTCCCGTATAAATACCAACAACATGCTTGACATATTTTACAGGGCCGGTTGGACAATAGAAGATACACTTGCCGCCAACGAACTATCCGGTGCGGAAGTGGAAATTAGCTTCGATTTCTTCGATATGGCACTGGAGTTTGCGCTGGATGGGGATAGGCTGATTGCTAACCTGCCTCTTACAGAGTTTACAACGGAATCCCCCGTACAAGCTTATGATATGCATTTTATGCAGTTTTTTGGTGCGGGCGGTGCAGATGTAGACGGGTTTATACTTGTACCAAGCGGCTCCGGCGGTATTATCAACTTTAATAACGGCGGCCACAGGGAAGACCCGTTTAGAAGCAACATGTACGGCATGGACTTTATGATAAATATTATCCGCCCGCAGGTAATGCAGCATACGCGCCTTCCTGTAATAGGCATACAAAATGACGGCGCGGCAATTCTTGCCCATGTAGTTAACGGGCGGGCATTGGCCACAGTAAATGCGGATGTTGCCGGGCGTACAAACTCTTACAACCGTGCTTGGTTCAGCTTTACGCTTCGCACTTCCCAGACCCTTAACATGGACGGCATCCCCGGTGCTTCCGGCGACTTAACCGTTGTACAAGAAGAAAAGTACCAAGGCGACATTACGGTAATTTATCATTTCTTGGCAGGAGACAACCCCGGTTTAGGAGAAATGGCGCAGGCATACCAGCAATTTTTGGTAGACACCGGCGTATTAACCCCCCTTGACGGCCCCGGTGACCGTACATTTTACTTGGATGTGGTGGGGGCGATTGGTGTAACGGAGCATTTCCTTGGCACACCATATGAAACAACCCGCATTATGTCTACAATCGAAGACGCTGACATGTTTGTAGATTTGCTGAACGCAGAGGGTATTGACAATATTCAGATGCAATTACACGGTTGGTTTAACCGTGGGGTAAACCACGATGTGGCCAAGAATATAAGAATGATTAATAACGTAGGCAGACCCCGGGACATTTTAGATTTAAATGACCGCCTGCAAGCTGCAGGCGGGGGCCTTAACCCCGTAGTAAACTTCCATCGTGTTATGTGGGGCAGAAGGGGTACCCGTAACATAAATATGGCCTTTGAAATTGCCCAGGATCTTTCAGGTATGTCCGGGTTTATCGGCGGCGGTTCGCGGGAGTTTCTAAGTATGCGCTGGGGGGTTAGTTGGTCTGATTATTTCGCACTGGTTCACCCGGGTGTACTCCCATTCCACATGGACGACTTCCTGCCTGCATATGAACGCAGGCTTGGCATGGATAACCTGGCCATATCGGATTTAGGCGATTTCCTGGTGGAAAGCTTCCATCGCCGCAATGCCGTAAACAGGGAAAGTTCCATGCATATTGTTGCAGAGCAAATGGGACGTATGCAAGAGCAAATTCCTAACTTGGTTGTATTTGGCGGTAACGACTATTCTCTGCCGTTTGCTTCCCACTTGGTAGGCGTACCAACAGAGGCGGATATGTTCCACATTATCGACTACGAAGTACCGTTCTACTCTATGGTTGTACACGGCTTTGTTGAATTTGCAGGGGTTCCAGCAAACCAACGGGAGCATTACGACCCCCTAAGCCATCTTCTTAACAGCATGACAACCGGTGCTTCCCCAAGGTATACCTTTACGGCAGAGCCTACACGTGCCGCCCAGTTTACGGCCCACGAGAGATTGTATTCTTCCCATTACCAAACCTGGTTAAGGCCCGCGGTAGAACATTACCGTGTGTTTAACAACGTATTCCGAAATTTACGGGCAGAACGCATGGTAGATTTTCAAGTTTTAGCCAGTGACCCATTATTTGTCGGCACTACAAGCCAGGTAACTGTTACCGAGTTTAGTGACGGTACACGCATTTATGTAAATAACACAAACAGGCCTTTTGAAGCAGATGGTGTGACCATTCCTGCAAGATGGTTTGAAGTCAGAGGGGGTCAACAGTAATGAGCGCGACAGCTAAAATAGTAAAAAGAAGAAAAGGAATGACCCTTCGCAGGCGCGAAATGGTATCCGGTTTGTTGTTTATTTCACCTTGGCTTATTGGTGTGACATTTTTCTTCCTGATAAACTTGATTCAGGCGGGCAGGTACAGTTTTAACGACATTGTAATAGACAGGGTTTACGGCGGTTTTTCCCTTTATGGTGTTGGGTTGGCTCACTTCCGTAATATTTTTCTGGAACATGGTACCTTTAACCGGCAGTTGTTTACATCCATAGGTGCTATGGTTATCAGCGTACCGCTAATCATATTTTTCAGTTTGTTGATGGCGGTTATTTTAAACAGGGAATTTATGGCCCGCGGCCTGGTTCGTGCAATATTTTTTCTTCCTGTTGTAATGGCAACCGCGGCTATTGTCAGCACAATGGAATTAATTATGGGTATGATGCTTGGCGGTATAACCTCTATCCCGCCGGACATGATGCGGGAGGCCCAAGGTTTTAATGCCCAGGCTATTGCATTTATGCTTGTGCAATTTGGTATGCCGATGCAAATTGTGCAATACATTGTACAGGCGATTGCCATGCTGCATGATACAATCCGCGCTTCCGGTGTGCAAATTTTAATATTCCTTGCGGCATTGCAGGCGATAACGCCTTCTATGTACGAGGTTGCGCAAATTGAAGGGGCAACAGGTTATGAAACATTTTGGAAAATTACCATTCCTATGGTTAGCCCGTTAATTCTTACAAACGTTGTGTATACTATTGTAGATTCTTACCAGCACAGCCCGGTTGTAGAAATGGCTCGTACGATGGCCTTTACAAACCAGAATTTTGGCGTGGCTTCTGCAATGAGTATTACCAGCTCGCTTTTGGCTTGTCTTGTACTGCTGATTATAGGCTGGACGGTTTCAAAGTTTGTATTCTATTACAACTAGGAGGTAGAAAGATATGATGCCGTTAAAACGAAGAGCTCAAAATGTTCAGGCATGGACTCAATCTGCCACCTATACTAATACAGTACAAAAATGGTCCGGGCGTTTAAAAAACTTCATTATAGGAATTTGTTTGGCCATTATTGTTACCGGCGTTTGCTATATTATTTTAAGCCCCATAATAGGGATAGTTTCACGGGCCTTTATGTCTTCTGTAGATTTGGCTAACCCGCTGATTTTCCTTATCCCGGAAAATTTCACTGTTGAAAATATAATATTCGCCTACCGCCATATGAATTATCTTCCCACTCTTATTATGACCTTATCCTTTGCCTTGCTGTTTTCCGTAATCCATGTGGTAATTACATCATTGGTTGGCTACGGTTTTGCAAGGTTTAAATTCCCCGGTGTAAATATATTATTTGCCCTGTGTATTTTAACAATTGTTGTACCGGTGCAAACTTTCATGGTTCCTATGTTTCTTAACTTCCGCTATTTTATGGGGCGGGACGAGTGGAACTTAATTGGGCCCGCAACTGTTTTAGGTATCCAAATGCCGTGGTCTTGGTCATTCCTGTTACTTACCGTAACAGGTGTAGGCCTAAGATCCGGGTTGTATATTTATATTTTCCGTCAATTTTTTAGGGGTTTGCCGAAGGAAATTGAAGAAGCCGCCTTTATAGACGGCGCGGGGCCGTTTTATACCTATTTAAAGGTTATGATTCCCAATGCGGTTCCGGCAATAGTTACTGTATTCCTTTTTGCCTTTGTATGGCATTACAACGATACCTTCTACTCGGCACTGCTAATTACAGGCAACCGTTTTATGGCTACAATGTTGTCGGGCTTGGCCCCAACATTTAACCTTGCGGAAGATGTAAACAACCCCCTTGTTACGCAGCTTGTAGTATTTTCCGGCGTATTGCTTACAATCGCCCCAGTTTTGACAATCTACTTGTTCCTGCAGCGTTACTTCATTGAAGGACTGGAGCGCAGCGGGATTGTAGGTTAATATAGGCTTTTAGCCAAATAAATTTTTTCAAAAAGAAGGAGGAAATGCGAAAAATGAAAGCATTTCGGAAAGTAAGTTTGTTAATCGCTGCAGTACTGGTGCTGGTATTATTACTGGCCGCTTGTAGTGGTAACGATAACGGCACAGCAACACCACCTGCAGCAACACCGGGTAACGAAGCCCCACCGCCTCCGCCGCCTGCGGCAGAAGATCCAACTGCTGCAGAAGCCCCAACAGAAGACGAAGCCCCCAGACGCTTTGGCGCGCACGAGCCAAGAGATTTGGGCGGACGTACAATTCTTGCAGGTAACTGGTGGTCAGGTACCATTCCTTTTTCTGCCTTTGACTGGGATGAGCCCGACCCGGCTACAGCAGGCAACTACTTTATGGCAAGACTAATTTGGGACAACGCTCAGCGCGTTTATGCGGAATACAACTTCAACATTGAAGAAATTATTCTTAGTTATGATGAAATGCTGCCTACATTAACATCTTCCATTCTGGCAGGTGCCCCTTTTGCGGACATAGTTCTGCTTGGCGGCGGTATGCAGCTTTCTGCCATTATGGGCGACCTTATTATGCCTCTGGACCACATTGACCTGCCCGGTTCTGATATTTTGGGCCCGCAAATTTACGGCCAGGTATTAACAGAAGCTTTTGGCTACAGATGGTCTTTCTGGGATAACCGCCCGGAAGTTAACAGCCATTTTATTGTCGTTAATCTTGACATTATCAATGCAATTGGTGCGCCAAACCCTGTAGACCTTTACAACCGCGGTCAATGGACATGGGATAACATGCTTGAGATTATGCGCTTGGCAACCCGTGACACCACAGGCGACGGCGTAATTGACCAATGGGGTATTGCAGCCCAACCGGGCGACATTGTATCCTTGGCTGTTGGTGCCAACGATGGACGTATTATGACAGACGACAGACAATACTGGATGGACCATCCTGCTACAATCGAAGCTTTTGAATTTATGGAAGTTATTTTCCGTGAAGGCTTGTGGCAGTATGACCCTGTACTTGGTATGGATGTGGGTGACTGGGGCCGTAACTTCTTTGCGTGGCAAGACGGTCAATCTGCGTTGGGTGTGGCTGCGACATGGTCTATGAACAACGGAGATTTGCCATTTGAGTTTGCTGCGGTTCCATTCCCGCTGGGTCCATCAAACACATCCGGCCGTGTTGGTTTAACCGGCGCGATTCAAGGCTTGACATTCCCACACGGTTCATCATGGGATGCAGTAGACATTTTGCGTGTAGTTGAAGAGTTTATGTTTTGGCCGGGCGACGAGCCTGAACTAATGCTTGAAGACGGTCTTGGATGGCCACGCGGAATTTACTTGACAGAAGAAGACGTGCAGCGTGTTGCAGCACTGGGACGCAACTTTAATGTATGTATTAGTATGAACGTACCGCAATATAACTGGATTTTTGGCGGCTTTGTGCAGCACTTTGCTGACCAATCTATGACAGTTTTGCAAGCGGTAGAAACATACCGCGGTCTTTCACAAGAGCGGTTAGATAATTTCTTTAACTGATAAGTCCTTCATAAACTACCCCCTGATATCAGGGGGTAGACCTAACAACCCTAAATAAACAGGGATAAATTCATTACAAAACCAAAAGGAGGAAGTTAAATGAAGGCAACATTACGTAAGGCAAGCGTAGTTTTAGTTATTATGCTTGTAGCAGCATTAGTTTTTACAGCATGTAACAGAGACGGTGGCACAGAGCCAACCACACAAGTTACACAGGCAGAGCAACCGCCTCCGCCGCCACCCGCACCGGCAGATGACGTCGAAGCAGCACCTCCTACAGAAGATGAAGCCGTAAGACTTGGCGGCATACACCCACCTAAAGATATGGGAGGACGTACCCTGCGTGTGGGTTGCTGGTGGGAAAACGCGCTTTCATTCGCGATTATGGGCTGGGATGAACCGGACCCGGCAACTGCAGGCAACTACTTTATCGACAGAATGGTATGGGAAAACGGACGCCGCGTGTATGAAGAATTTAACTTTGTAATTGAAGACGTTGTACTTGAACATGATCAAATGGTTCCTATGCTAACGGCTTCTGTAATGGCGGGCGATCCGTTTGCCGACATTGTAATGCTTGGCGGCGGTATGCAGCTTACAGCTTTTTTGGGCGACTTAATTTTACCGGCCCAGCGGATTAATTTGCCAAACTCTGACGTGCATGGCCCTCAGCTTTACGGCCATCTGTTAAACCCATTTGGGGGCGAGTATCTGGCTGTTTTCCCCAACCAGCCATTTTTGGACGCTATGTTAATGGGTGTTAACATGGATATTATCAACGCCATTGGTGCGCCAAACCCGCAAGAGCTTTATGTACAAGGCCGCTGGACTTGGGATGCAGCACTGGAAATTATGCGTATGGCAACCCGTGACACCACAGGTGACGGCATAATTGATCAGTTTGGTATCGCGGGTCAACCGGGTGAAATTATCAACTTGTTTATCGGTTCCAACGACGGCCGTTTGGTAACAGATGACAATATGTATTATCTGGACCACCCAAACACTGTTGCAGCCCTGGAGTTTATGGAAATTATTTTCCGTGAAGGCTTGTGGGAATATGACAGAGTGCATGGCTTTGACGTAGGCAACTGGGGCGTTAACTTCTGGGCATGGCACGAAGGTAATTCTGCATTTGCACCTATGACAACATGGTCTATGAATAACGGCGACTTACCGTTTGATTTTATTGGTGTACCTTTCCCGCTTGGCCCTGGTAACACATCCGGTAATTCTACAATGGGCGGTTACAGACAATCTTGGACATTCCCCCATGGTTCTGACTGGGATCCTGCAGACATTCTTATGATTCTGGAAGAGTTTTGGTCATGGCCGGGCGATGAGCCTGACTTAATGCCAGACAATGAGCTTGGCTGGCCGCGCGGAGTATGGCTGACAGAAGACTGCGTACAAAACCAGCTTAACGCAGGGTTTAGAATGACCCGTTGTATCGGTATGGTTGTGCCACGGTATAACTGGATATTCGGCAGCTTTGTAAACCATTTTGCTAACCAGGAAATGACAGCAATGCAAGCTATTGAACATCATCGCGGCCCACAGCAAGAAATTTTGGACGAGTATTTAAGAAGATAACAAATGCAAAGGTTGCACAAAAAAGGGCTGTCTCGCTAATAAAGGAGACAGCCCTTTTAACAAAATCGTTTTCTGATATTGCCGGAAACCAGCTCCAGCGCGAACATACACACAAAAATTATTAGTATTAATACGGTAATGGAAGGATAATCAAACTGACGTATACTGCGGGATAACAGTGCGCCAATACCACCTGCGCCAACAACACCAAGAGTAATAGATTCCGCTACAGACGTTTCCAGACGTATGGCTATCCAGGCAAGGAAACCCGTAGTTACCTTTGGCAGCAGACCGTGTATTACTATTTGCCCCCATGTGGCCCCCGTTGCCCGCATGGCAATAATTATGCCCTTGTCTTGTTCTTCTATGGACGCGATAAAGGCCTTTGTCAAATATCCCATAGATGACAGTGTCAGCCCTACTACGCCGGTAGTGTAGCCAAGACCGATGGCGGCTACAATCATAAGCATTATTACAAGAGAAGGCACGGCACGTACAATACTTACATATGCTTTAATTAAAATTGCAAGGGGCTTAAAAGGCGCGATGTTGTCTGCGGCCAAAAAGGCCAGGATGAATGCCAAACACCCCCCTAAAATCAGCCCGGCTACCCCCATTAAAAATGAAATGAAAAATTGTTGAAACCCGGAGATTACTATACCGGGGTTTACCTGCAAAAGCAGCCGGAGTATTCTGGACGCGTTGCTAAACCTTGCAATGAAACGGCCAATATCTAAGTTTAAAAACCAAAAACTTACGATAAACAATAATAAGGCGGCGGCAGCAAAAAGTATCCTTAAAACGCGAGTTTTGACGGGCATAATACGGATTTTCATAGGAACAACCTCTTCCTAATCGTACCGGACAAAAATTCCGCAAAAAGCACAATTGCGATAAGTATTAAAATTAAAGTGGCTACCTCGTTAAAATTACGCAAGTTAAGGTGAGTTTGGATAAGCACACCCATTCCGCCTGCGCCTACCATCCCCAAAATAGCCGATGCCCGTATGTTTATTTCAAAAGTAAACAGTGTCCAGTTTATCCATGCCGGGGCAAATTCCGGCAATAAGCCATGAATAATAAGTTGTGGAGTGCGGACACCGCTTACTTTTAACGGTTCCAATTTTTTTGCCGCTATTTCGTTAATACTTTCTGCATAAGAGCGAGACAGGAAGCCCGTGGTAGATAAAATTAGTGCGATAAGCCCAACCATGCTGCCAATCCCAAAAATGAATACCATAATCGAAGCCCAAATAACTACCGGTATTGTACGCAAAAAAGTCATAATAAACCGTGTTGCTATTCGCACAATAGGGTAGGGGGTTATTTCTTCCGCCATCAGCATCCCAAAAATGAACGACAGTAAGGCGGAAATGTATGTGCCAACCACAGCAAAGGCTACGGTGTACAAAACAGTCCTGGCGTAAATATTTATGTTGTCTATACTTGGCGGGAAAAAATTTGCGGCAATATAGCTTACAAACGAAGGAGCAACCACAATAAGCTGCCATGGGCTAATGTTTAAGTACATCAAACACATAACTAAAACAGCAATTACAAAGGCAGCATTAAGCAATAATTTTACGCGCATGGCTTTTTCGTACATGTCAACTTACCCCCTTATATATGGGGGTGCTAACTTTGGAGTAAATTAGCTCAACCATATCATCTGTCAAATTTCCGGGGCTGCCATCATACACAACATTGCCATGTTTTAATCCAATTATCCTACTTGCATAAGCTTTGGCAAATTCTACTTGGTGAAGGTTGATTATGCTTGTCAGCCCGCGGGCCTGGGTAAGTGATTTGATGTGATCAAGTACAATGCCTGCGCTTGTCGGGTCTAAAGAAGATATTGGCTCGTCTGCTAACAGCAATTTTGGGTTCTGCATCATGGCGCGGCATATGCCCACCCGCTGCATTTGCCCACCGGATAAACTTTTGGCTTTTTTATGCATAAATTTTTCCAGGCCAACGGCGGTTAATAAATTGTAGGCTTCTTCTAATTCTGCCTGAGAATACAGGCCAAACATACTTCTGAAAAAGCTCATTTGCCCAAGTCTGCCGTGCAATACATTTTGCATTACGTTGCTGCGGTCTATCAAGTTATAGTCCTGAAAAATCATGCCAATTTGTGTGCGCAGTTTACGGAGTTTTGCCCCTTTTAAACCGTTAATAGGCTTGCCCTCGAAGTAAATTTCACCTTCTGTGGCTGTGATAAGGCGGTTAATGCACCGTATCAGCGTTGTTTTCCCCGAACCGGATGAACCGATTATTACCACAAACTCGCCGGGGCTGATTTTAAGATTGATCCCGCTTAAAACCTCAGAGCTTGAAGGGGAGTATTTTTTTTTTAAATTGCAGATTTCCAGCATGGGTTAATCCAATCCTAACGTCTGAACTATGGAACGTACATGGGCGTAACCTTCAATATCCGGTTGTGTGAACCTAATGTTCCCGTCACCCCAGTTTTCTGCAAAATAAGCAGGGTCGTTAAATTGCAAGAAAAATTCGCGGATTTTCTCAATTAATTCCGGGTCGATGGCACTTCTGATAATATAACTTGGGCTTGGGACAGGTTCTGTATAACTAATTACTTTAAAATCTGAAGTGTAAATTAAGCCGCGTTCTTCCATGTTTTCCAAAAATATTCCGCCAATGGCCGCGGCATCAAAATCTCCAAAGCTTACACCAAAAACATTTGTTTCATGACCGCCGGAAAATGTTGCCGTATCAAAAAAGTATCCGGATGTCATAATTAAATTTGGGTTTAGCCCAAGATTTGTGACAAGATGATATTTGGGAAAAATATAGCCTGTGGTAGATACAGCGTCTACAAAAGCAAAGGTCTTGCCTTCCAAGTCTGCCAATGTGTTTATGTCGTAACGGCTTGCGCAGGTAATAAATACGGCGTTGTTAACGGTACCGGCACGGATTGGCATGGTTACAAGCAGCTCTACATCTACTACGGCAGAGGTGCGAATGTAATTGAACGCGGAAACAAGCATGATGTCTAAGTGGCCGCTGCGCATAGCTTCAATGCCTATTAAGTAAGAAATATCCGGCATTGGTTCTACGGGAATGCCAATAAAATCCTCCATGGCTTGGGCCAATGCACGGCTTGCGGCTTCGCCTGCCACCGGGTTTGATGCATCAATAGTTAAAGCAAGCCGGATTGGGGCTGCTTCATCTTGCCGGTTACAGGCTGTTAAAACGGAAACAGCTAACAAAATCAACACGGTGAAAAAAAACATTTTCTTCATGAAATAAAAATCTCCTTTTAGTTTGAATGTCTGTACATTTGTATTATTTCGGTTAAAACTGAAAATTGCTCGTTGATAATTTCTTCTGTAAGAGCATGACCAAGGGCGAGAATGCTTAACCCATCAATTGTGGCAATAATGTGGGTCGCCAGTTGAGGAATTTTTTCATTTTTTATTATGCCTTGGCTTACCCCAAGGTTTAACATTGCCTCTACAGAAGCGCGAAGCTGGCTAAGTTGTGTATCTCTAAAAGCTTGTACAGCAGCTTTGGGTTTTGAAAAAATGTATTCGCAATAGGCGCGAAACAGGCTGTTCTCAAAATTTACAAGGCGTGCTTTTTGCTTAGACATGTATCTGTCCAGCACATTTTGAAAGGGTTCGTGATCCAAGACAGATTTGTTTATGCTGGAAATCCGCTCTTTGTTGCGATGTTTCATAACTTCCAGAAAAACCTCGTCTACAGATGAGAAATAAATGTAAATTCCGCCGCGGCTAATCCTGCATTCGTCAATAATATCTTGCATGGTAACTGCCAAAAAGCCCTTGCGGCAAAACACAAGCCGTGCGGCTTCAAGTATTTTTCGTAATTTGTCTTTTCGTTGTTTTTCAAAATGTGGGCGTGAAATATTTGTCACCTCCTTTGTGAACGAATGACACTGACACCAGCGTCATTTTAAAGTGTATGACATTAGTGTCATTTTGTCAATACACAATTATTTATAATCTTGATATTTTTTGTCAAAAATAGTTGCGCAATACGATTTCATATGATAGAATCTGCCCAGCAAAATTGTGGCAAAATTGTGGCATGTTTATGAAGTATACAAAAGGAGAATGCTGTATGAGTGACGTTATAGTTGCAAAAGTTTCTTTACTTAATGAATTTATTTCGCTTCAGGACATTACTGACAAAATAAAAATCTTACGATTGCGCAGGAAGATACAAAAATTCATAAAAACTTATGAAGCTGACAATACACAGCTTATAGATGTTATGAGAGTTTTGGATTTATGGGTCGAGGAATTAGAGTACCATGATTTTAATCATTTGCTTCGTATTGCCACTCCTGTAATAGAAAGATGTGTCAATTTAGAAAAACTAGATTTCTATGACACATTAATTTCATCTCATGTAGTGGGTTACTGTAAAGATTTTTTGGCCGTTTACACATTTGCCGGTAAAATAATTGCTGCAATCGAGAAATTTAAGTCTAATGAAAATTATCATCAAACCAAGTTGGTTATTTGTATGAATGTTTTGTGCCGCTTGTTAAGGGTAAGGTATTTCGAGCTGTCAGAAGAACAAGACACGGAAGTAATAGAGCAATTAACAAGTATGTTTACGGAATATGTAGACAAGGTTGCGCATTTATGCAAACATGACAAAGAGCTTTGGGAGTACGAAACAGTAGCTGCAATACGTAAAGCTCTTTTTGATAAAAATTATGATGAGGTTGACGAGGGCCTGTTGCGCATAACAAAAGAAGGACGCTATGCGATACATAAAGCTTTGTCCGAAGAGGTTAACAGGTATAATGCTTTTGCCGGAACGGCAAAAACTAAATTACAGCTAAACATTCAGTTGGGTAAGAATATTCGCAAACTTCGTAAATCAAAGTTTTTGAAAATTGATGAATGTGCAGCATTGCTAAAAATGACGCCATCTGTTTTACAGTCTGTTGAGCAGGGTAAAAGAAGTGCGCACATATACGTTTTGTATAAAATATCCGAAACATTCAATATCTCTTTAGATGAAATCGTAACCGGTGATGCTAACCCTGCGGTTAAAGAAGAACCCCTTACAGAGGAAGTTCAAAACTTGATTGACGCATGTCAGTCTTTGGTAAAATCAGACATAAACACTCTTATCGCGTTGGCAAAGCAGCTTGCAATAAAAGACTTATAAGCGGCTTACCCCCTGATATCAGGGGGTAAGTTATTTTTCACTTTTATCTGCCATATATTATACAAAATATATTTCTGGAGGAAAAAGTGAAAAAAGCAGCAGTTTTATGTTTTATGGTTTTGCTAATAGTTATTACGTCATGTGACACCGGAAGCCGCGGCCCATCAAATGAAGAGGAAATGAGCGCGTTTGAACAAATACAGCGGAAGCTAATCGGTTTGCAAAGCTTCCGTGCCATTGCTACGGTAGAGTATCATTCAAATAAGGGCGTAAATATTTACGAAACAGTACAGCATGCCAAAATTACAGGAGAATACCGTATTGAAGTTACTGCCCCCGCTCATGTTGCGGGTAGTGTAACCGCCTCTGACGGGCAGCAAATTGTTCAGTTTAACACCCGTGTAAATGGCCGTGTAATACTGCCGGTTACGGAAACACCGGAGCGGAGCGAAATATTTTTGACTAATTTTGTACGAAATTATTTGCAATGTAATGAAATTTCTGTTAGTGTAACAAATATGGAAGAAGGACTGCGTACTATTTTTGAAGCTACGGTGCCGGGCAGCCACCCATACTTGGCCATTTCCCGCTTATGGGTAGACAACGAGACACTTCTTCCTGTAAAATTAATCGTGTTCGACCAAGATGACGCTGTGCGAATAGTGGTTACATATCATGTATTGGAACTTAACGTAGATTTGGACGACGGGCTTTTTACAGTTTAAAACACTGGGCATGGCCCCATTAAAATGGAGGTTTACATAGTGATTTACAAAAGAGCTTGGGCAGAGATTGATCTCTCTAATCTGGCCCATAATTTAAGTGTGGTACGTAAAAATTTAAATTCCAAAACCCATCTGATGGGCATTGTTAAGGCGGACGCATACGGGCATGGGGCTGTGCCCGTTGCGCGCACCTTACTTGAAGGCGGCGCAAGTTCTCTTGGGGTTGCCATGTGCGAGGAAGGAATTGAGCTTAGGGAAAGCGGCATAAAGGGTACAATTCTTATTATGGGTTTTACCCCGGAGCAGTTACTGCACGAGGTTGTACGGCTGGACTTATCCCAAACAGTGTTTAGCCTTGGCGGTGCAAACGCGCTTGCTGTGCAAGCCGCACGTTTTAATAAACGGGCAATTGTACATATAAAAATTGACACGGGAATGAGTAGGTTGGGCTTTTTACCCAACCCGGATAGTGTGCGGCAAATTTGCGAAATTGCAGCACACCCGAATATTGATGTAGCAGGAATTTATACACATTTGGCAACATCCGACGAGTTGGAAACAGATTTTATGTTCCGGCAGTTAGCCCGTTTTGAATGGGTTCTTAGTGAATTATCGGCACGTGGTGTAAATATACCGTTAAAACATATTTCTAATTCCGGTGCGTTTTCTCATATAACAACGGGCAGTGGTTACGATGAGTTTTATCTGGACTTTGTAAGGGTGGGTATTATGTTATACGGCTACCCCCCCTCTGCAGAAATGATTGAAACTTGCGCCCCCCTTGGCCTAAAGCCTGTTATGCGTCTTATGTCCCGGGTCAGTATGGTAAAAGAGCTTGAAGCGGGTGTTGGCATAAGCTATGGGCATATTTACAAAACCACACGTAAAAGTACCATTGCTGTATTGCCGATAGGATATGCAGACGGGTACCCGCGGCGGCTTTCACATGGGGGCAGGGTGCTTGTAAACGGTAAGTTCGCGCCTGTTGCAGGGGCAATTTGCATGGACCAATGTATGATTGACATTACAGACATAGAAGGTGTCAATGCCGGTGACCCTGTGGTAATGATGGGCGAAAAAGGAATTTGTGCAGATAATCTGGCAGAAATAGTTGGTACAATAAGTTATGAAATTTTATGCGGAATAGGCAAGCGAGTGCCCCGTATTTATGTATAACACGAATCAATAAGTGATTCGTGTGTATAGAAAGTTTTTCCATTGGTTATAATTCAACCATAAATTCAATGCACTAGATAAATGTGTGGAGGGTGACAACAAATGTTACAAGTACGACGCGGTGATATATTTTATGCAGATCTTAGCCCGGTGATAGGCTCTGAACAGGGAGGGGTAAGACCGGTGTTAATTGTGCAAAACGATGTGGGGAATAAATACAGCCCTACAGTAATTTGCGCAGCAATAACTTCTCAAATAAATAAGGCAAAATTGCCTACTCACATAGAAATTGAGTCTGTCAATTCCACGCTGGTCAAAGATTCGGTTATTCTTTTGGAACAAATTCGTACAATAGACAAAAAGCGTTTACGGGAAAAAATTTGCCGCGTAGACGATAGAATGATGAAAAAAATAAACCGCGCAATCATGATCAGTTTGGGGTTGGATACATAAAACGCCCAAAGGAAGCCGTGTTTTGCGCGGTTTTTACATAATGTGTTAGACAGGTGATGTGAATGATAATCAGTGCCAGCAGGCGTACAGACATACCGGCGTACTATTCCGATTGGTTTTTTAACCGCGTAAAAGAAGGCTTTGTACTTACTCGCAACCCCATGAACTTCCGGCAAGTGCGCCGGGTCGAGTTTTCGTCGGATACCGTAAACGGCATTGTGTTTTGGACAAAGAACCCGGCACCAATGTTTAGCCGAATAGAGGAATTGCAGGATTTCATGTATTATTTCCAATACACAGTTACGCCCTACGGCAAAGATATAGAGCCAAATGTACTGCGCAAAGATACAAATACCCTTGATACTTTTAAAAAGCTGTCCGAAATTGTTGGGCCGGACAGAGTTATCTGGCGGTATGACCCTATTTTGATAAACGTAAAATATACGGCGGAGTATCATTTGCAGGCCTTTGAAAAAATAGCAAAAAAATTATGTGACTACACGCATAAAGTGATAATCAGCTTTATTGATACGGACTACAAAGCCGTAAAAAGTAACACAGACAAATTACAATTAGCAGAATTTCCTACTGAAACCAAAACGCAGCTGGTGTCAAATTTTGCATCCATAGCCCGCAGCTGCGGCCTGACTGTTTACGCTTGCGCCCAAAAACTTAATCTGCAGGAATTTGGAGTTGGCCGTGCCCGCTGTATAGACAATGAATTGTTCGAAAAATTACACGGTCATGGTTTAAATATAAAAAAAGATAAAAACCAGCGAAGTGAATGCGGCTGCGCTGCAAGTGTAGACATTGGCATGTACAATACCTGTTTAAACGGCTGTCTTTATTGTTATGCAAATTACATACCAAAGGCCATTGTAACAAACCAAAATAAACACAATCCGTATTCTGCATTTATTATAGACGATTCCAAAATTCCAAATATCTTGACAGATGAAATCCAAACGTTATAATAGTGTAATGAAATTGTAACTTATAGTTTCACATTAAATCGCCAAGGAGGTTTAGTTTTGAAGGATTCCGGCATTTACGCATTAGTGGATCATACGCTGCTGTCTCCAACCGCCGCTTGGGGTGACATTCAGGCTATTTGCGATGAAGCTGTCAAGTACAAAACCGCTTCTGTGTGCATCCCGCCATCATATGTGCAAAGGGTTAAACAAAAATATGGCGGGACTCTTAACATTTGCACGGTAATAGGTTTCCCGTTGGGCTACAATACAACAGCATCAAAAATAGCGGAAATTAACGATGCAATAGAAAATGGCGCAAATGAATTTGATGTGGTAATTAACATAGGTGACGCTAAAGATAATAATTTTGGCAAAATAACAGAAGAGCTGACGGAACTAACAAAAGCAGTCGGAAGCAAAATTCTAAAAGTAATAATTGAATGCTGTTATCTGACGACAGACGAAAAAATCGCCCTGTGTAAATCTGTTACGCAAAGCGGGGCTGATTTTATAAAAACCTCTACGGGCTTTGGCACCGGTGGCGCAACCATTGAAGACATTAGGCTGTTTAAGCAGCATATTGGCCCAAATGTCCAAATAAAAGCCGCCGGGGGCATGAAAACTAAAGAGGATTTCATTGCCTTCATCAATGAAGGCTGTACCCGCTTAGGGACAAGCTCTGCCGTCAAAGTTTTACAAGGCGGCCAATCAGAACGCTACTAGGCAAATCTAAAGATTGCCCAAAATTTTTAGGAGGATGCAAAACCATGAAGAAAGTACTTTTACCATTGGCTCTGCTGCTCGTTGCTGTCCTTGCTTTTGCAGCATGTACAAGAGACAATGACGCCCCGGCTGTTGGCGGCCAACAAGAACCTACTGTAGAAACACCGGCCGCTGAAGCACCTGCAGCGGAAGCTCCCGTTGCAGACATAAGCGGTCTTCGCATTGCACTTGTTGCCCACTCACCCGAATCTATCCTAGACGATGGTTCATTTAACGCAGGTGCATGGCAGGGTATTTTACAATTTGCAAGGGAACACGGCTTGTCAACCACAAGAGGTCAGAATATCGAGTTCTTCCAACCCGGTACAGCAACAGATGAAGCCCGTATCGACTTGGTAGAAAACGTAGTTCAAAATTTTGGCGCAGACGTTATTGTTTTACCGGGCTTCCACTTTGTAGCTTCTTCTTACGAAATGCAAAGATTGTTCCCGGATGTTAAATTTGTTTTGCTGGATGCTTCCCCTGCAGGCGACATTGCAAGCAATTTGGTAGCCATTCACTATGCAGAGCATGAATCAGGCTTTTTGGCCGGTTATGCAATAGTAATGGACGGCTTTAGAAACCTTGGCTTTATGGGCGGTGCCGCAGTACCTGCAGTAGTACGTTTCGGCCATGGCTTCCTTCAAGGGGCAGAACATGCCGCTAACTCTTTAGGCCTTGGCGCAGGCGATGTTACGGTCAGGTACTACTATATCGGCGGCTTTGCTCCGGATCCGGGTGTTACAACACAAGCAGGCTCTTGGTATGCTACAGGCACAGAAGTTATTTTTGCCGCAGCCGGTGGTGCAGGTTTCTCTGTTATTACCGCAGCCGATGCAGCCGATGCTTATGTTATCGGCGTTGACGTAGACCAGGCAGGCGACGGCGATGTAGTTATTACTTCTGCCGTAAAAGGTCTAGCAACATCTGTAAGTGACATGCTCAACGATTTTGTAAACGGCACCTGGAGAGGCGGCCGTGCGTTAATGTTCGATGCCACCGTAAACGGTATTGGTTTGCCAATGGAATCTTCAAGGTTCAGAAGTTTTACACAAGCACAATACGACGCAATTTTTGGTCAATTGGCAGGCGGTGCAATTAACGTAAATAACAGCCTTGATATGAACGACATTTTGGCGAATATTTCGCTTGTTACAGTAGAGCAATAATAAGTAATTATATAAGGGGCACTCTATGTGCCTCTTTTTACTAATCGGGTAGGTTCTCCTGCCCGATTTACATATCCATATAGGGGTGATTTTTATGTATATTATTGAAATGCGCAACATTACAAAGGAATTCCCGGGGATTATTGCAAATGACGACATTACGCTGCAGCTTAAAAAAGGTGAAATTCATGCCTTGCTTGGTGAAAACGGCGCGGGTAAATCCACTTTAATGAGTGTGCTTTTTGGCCTGTACAAACAGGAAAAAGGCAGCATTTATAAAGAGGGCAAAGAGGTAACAATTACCGGCCCCGGTGACGCCAATAGGTTGGGCATTGGTATGGTGCACCAGCATTTTAAGCTTGTGCATAACTTTACCGTGCTTGAAAATATTGTACTTGGCGTAGAAACAACAAAAAACGGAATTTTACAAATGAAAGAGGCCAGGCAAAAAGTTTTGGCTTTATCCAAGGCATATGGGTTGGAAATTGACATCGACAAAGAAATACGCCACATAAGCGTTGGTATGCAGCAACGTGTAGAAATTTTGAAAATGTTGTACCGGGAAAATGAAATTCTTATTTTTGACGAGCCAACCGCCGTACTTACCCCTCAGGAAATTGAAGCCCTTATGCACACTATGAAAGGCCTTGTTGCGGAAGGCAAATCCATTCTGTTTATAACCCATAAGCTGGACGAAATTAAACAAGTGGCCGATAGATGCTCGGTTTTGCGCAAGGGCAAGATGATTGGCACCGTAGACGTGGCAGCCACATCCAAGGAAGAAATGTCTGAGATGATGGTAGGCCGTAAAGTAACGCTAAGCTTGGACAAGCAGGAAGCAAAATTGGGTGACACCATACTTAAAGTGCGAAACCTTTGCCAAAAAGGAAAGAATGGCGAAAAGGACAAGCTGAAAAATATTTCCTTCGATGTCAAAGCCGGGGAAATCCTTTGCATAGCCGGTATCGAAGGTAACGGGCAGACAGACTTGGTATACGCGCTTACAGGCCTGGAAGGCATAGATTCCGGCGAAGTTTACATGGAAGATAAAAGTATAACAAAGGCAAAAATCCGCCGACGTACAGAAACGGGAATTTCCCACATCCCGGAAGACAGGCATAAGCACGGGCTTGTTTTGGATTACACACTTGCCTACAACACGGTTTTGCAAACATATTACACAGATACTTTTCAATTTAAAGGCTTCTTGAAAGGCACAAAAATTTTAGATTATGCCAATACGCTTATAGAGCGGTTTGACATACGTTCCGGCAAGGGTGCGGAAACAGTTACCCGCTCCATGTCCGGAGGCAACCAGCAAAAGGTTATTTTAGCAAGGGAAATAGACCGTGACCCTAAGCTGCTTATTGCCGTACAACCCACTAGGGGCTTGGATGTGGGGGCCATAGAGTATATTCATCAGCAGCTGCTTGCCCAGCGGGATTCCGGCAAAGCTGTTTTGCTGGTATCCTTAGAACTTACGGAAGTTATGAATGTATCTGACAGGATTTTGGTTATGTACGAAGGGGAAATTGTAGCCAATGTTAACCCAAAAGATGTTACATTCCAAGAGTTGGGCCTGTACATGTCAGGGGCAAAAAGAGACGAGGTGATGGCTGAATGAACCGCAACGGGATTATGAGTTTCTTATCTTCTGTTTTAGTGCTGTTTGTTGGTTTGTTAATTGGCTTCATTATTTTGCTTGTAAGTAACAGTGCCGGGGCCGTTAGCGCGTTTACTACAATTCTTACCCATGGCGCAGGGTCTATGCGTGTATTTGGCAACGTACTTTTACATGCCACACCTATTATTTTAACGGGCCTTTCCGTGGCATTCGCCTTTAAAACAGGTTTGTTTAATATTGGTGCCACGGGGCAGTTTACCCTTGGTGCTTTTGTTGCCGTCTATATCGGTATTGAGTTTACATTTTTGCCGGGCCCGCTGCGCATCTTAGCCGCGGTTTTGGCTGCTGCGGCAGTAGGCGCGTTGTGGGGCGCGATTCCCGGCTTGTTAAAGGCCTACCGCAACGTACACGAAGTTATTTCTTGTATCATGACAAACTATATTGCCATGTTTTTGGTCAACTATCTTGTGCTTAACAACACGTTTGACCCAAGCCAGGGCAGAAGTTTTCCGCCGCCGACAGAGGCAAGGCTTCCCTCACTGGGCTTCGAGAATATTTTTAGAACCGGCGTAAGGTCTTCCAATGTGGACGCGGGCATTGTAATTGCCATAATTATCGCAATTGTAATTTACATTATTTTAGAAAAAACCACCTTTGGCTACGAACTTAAAGCCTGTGGTTTTAACAAAGACGCGGCAAAATACGCGGGTATTAACGAAAACAGAAATGTTGTTTTGTCAATGATGATTTGCGGTGCCCTTGCGGGTATTGGCGGCGCATTGGCGTACATTGGGGGAATGGGTGCGACTCTTAACATTGTGGATGTCCTTCTGCCGTACGGGTTTACGGGTATTTCTGTTGCGTTCCTTGGATTGAATAACCCGATTGGAGTAATATTTTCCGGTGTGTTAATTTCATATTTGACAATGGGCGGTACACAAATACAAACGGACGGGTTCTCTTCGGAATTTGTAGACATTGTAATTGCCGTAATAATTTATTTCTGCGCTTTTGTTTTCCTGGTTAAAACCTTCCTTGGGGAACGCATTGACAAGATATTCAAAGGGAAAAAAGGCGAAAAGGACGGAGGTAAAATAACATGACCATGTTGTATTTTGTGACCCAAAACACGATGTTTTTTACAATTCCTCTTATTATTGTTGCGCTTGGCGGGCTTTTTTCGGAAAAATCCGGCGTTGTAAACATCGCCCTGGAAGGTATTATGATAATGGGGGCGTTTGCAGGCATTTTGTTTATTCATACCATGCAAAACAATGGCACCATGTCCGGTATGCCGCTGCTGTTTTTGGGGCTTCTTGTTGGTATGGCAACGGGTATTGTAGTCTCGGTTTTTCATGCCTATGCTTCAATTAACTTAAAAGCGAACCAGGTAATCAGCGGTGTTGCCATAAACATGTTCGCTCCTGCTTTTGCGGTCTATACTGCCAGGCTTGTAGTTAACTCTCAAAACATACGGTTCTACAACCAGTTTAGAATCGAGTCTGTGCCGCTGTTTGGGCAAATTCCCGTAATTGGGCCTATGTTTTTTCAAAATGCATATGTTACCACTCTTTTGGGTTTTGTGATTTTGGGCATATCCTCTTTTGTCTTGTTCAAAACTAAATTTGGCTTGCGTTTACGGGCCTGCGGCGAGTACCCGCAGGCCGCAGACTCTGTAGGCGTCAGTGTTACAAAGATGCGTTATTCCGGGGTTCTTATTTCCGGTGCGCTGGCGGGCCTTGGCGGCGTAGTGTTTATTGTACCTATTACAACAGTGTTTGACGGCACAGTTGTTGGCTATGGCTTTTTGGCTTTGGCGGTTCTTATTTTTGGCGCGTGGAAGCCTAAAAGAATACTGCTTGCGGCTATATTTTTTGGGCTTATGCAAACAATTGCCAGGAGTCACAGCGCGATAGGTTTCCTAAACGCGCTGCCCATTCCATCTCATTTTTACAGAATGCTGCCATTTATTGCTACGCTGATTGTACTTGCGTTTACGTCAAAAAATACAATGGCACCAAAAGCAGCCGGACAGCCTTATGACAAAGGAGGACGGTAACTGTAATTTTTGCAGCAAAACATACAAATTGTCTTGACATTATTATTTGTTTGCGATAGTTTTATGCAGACAAAATCAAAAAACATGGAGGTAGAGTATGAAAAGAGTAATGCGTATCGCAATCCTTGTAGTAATTGTTGTAATGCTGGTAGGTGCATTGGCCTCTTGCAGGCGCGGCGACGATGTAGACTTGGTATTTGCATGGTGGGGCGGCGACGTGCGCGCAGAGCAAACACATCAAGTTATCGAGATGTTCCTTGCGCAAACGGACAATGTAGATTACATCGAGGGCATATTTACAGGCTTTGGCGACCACTGGACAGACATGTCAGTTAGAGCCGCCGCAGGCAACCTGCCTGACATTTTGCAGCACGACGTAGCGTGGATTTTATCCTATGTAGAGGCAGGCCACTTGGTAGACCTTACACCGCTTATTAATGATAACCGCATAGACCTGCGCAATGTACCGCAAGCTGCCATTGATGCAGGCCGCGTACCGGGTCATCCGGGTATTTATGCAGTACCTACAGGCATGAACGTAGCTGCAATGCTTTACAATGCAACACTTCTGGAAGAGCTTGGCCTTTACGCGCCGCGCAACATGACACTTGACCAGTTTATAAACTTAAGCCGTGAAATTTACGAGCGCAGCGGCGTTCGCACAAACTGGGCCCACAACGACCCGTTCAACCAAATGAATGTACATCTCCGCGCGCAAGGCGCAAGTTTATTTACCCCCGACGGACGGCTTGGCGGAACGGTAGAGCAGTATAGGCAATTCTTTGACGTTATTATCCAAGGTATAGAAGAAGGCTGGCATATTCGTCCAGAGCATATGGATGGGCGCGAAAGCGGCGAACAAAACGCGCTTTGGTACCCACACGGTGCAGAAAATGCGAACTTCCGTACATGGAACTCTCCGGTATGGTCTAACATGCTTACCGGCTATATGCATGATGCCCCCGAAGGTATGAGAATAGGCATGACCACATATCCATCTGTAAATCCTATTCTTGGCAACTTTGGACGTGCAACAATGTTCTTAACCATTACAACACAAAGTGATAATATTGACGCAGCGGCGGAATTTATCAGCTTTTACATGAACTCTGTGGAAGCGCACCAAGTTATTATGGGTGACCGCGGTGTGGTTGTAAACCCTGTAGTAGGTGCCGCCATTGCACCAATGCTGCCTGAAGCGGCTATAAAGCAGTTGGAGTTTGTTGAATGGGTAAACAACGGCAACTCTTCCCCATACAGCCCTGCAAGGCCGGCCGCCCAAGGCGAGTTACTGGCGCGTTTACGGCTTATTGTTGAAGATGTAACGCGTCTGAACATGACAGCCCAGGAAGCCGCAGAAGAATTTGACGCTGCCGGACGTGAACTTCTTAACTAAAAAATTAATAATTGCTTTAAGCAAGGGGAGCTTTTTGCCTTAAAGCTCCCCTTTTGAGTATAAATTTGTGTTTGAAAGGGGTAAGTATGTCAAAATTCTACCATTTCCTTCGTAAAGACAATGTGGCGGCGGTTATTTTTGTACTGCCTTTTGTTGTAGGGCTTGTTGCATTTCTTGCAGTGCCTATGGCCATTTCGTTGTATTATGCATTTACAGATTTTAATATAATTAGTCCGCCGCGCTTTGTTGGGCTTGCCAACTTTAGACGAATGATGGGCGACAGCGCGCTGTGGAACTCTGTCAGGGTAACGTTCCGCTTTGTTTTTATATCTGTACCGCTAAGGCTTGCATTTGCTTTAGGGGTTGCCATGCTGCTGTTTAAATCTACCAAAATGATGGGTGTGTACAGGGCAATGTACTATTTGCCGTCCATGCTGGGCGGTTCTGTTGCGGTGGCAATACTCTGGAGACGTTTATTTTTTGTAACCGGTACCTTCAACAGTATTTTAGAGATAGTTGGCCTTAACCGCCAGTTTGCATGGCTTGGTGACCCGCGCACGGCTATATGGACACTTATTTTGCTGTCTGTGTGGCAATTTGGTTCATCCATGCTTATTTTCCTTGCTGGGCTGAAGCAAATCCCCACTACTTATTATGAAGCTGCAAGTATAGACGGTTCCGGTAAGATATGGACATTTTTCCGCATTACATTACCGTTGATTACACCTACCATTTTCTTTAACCTTATTATGCAAACTATTGGCGCGTTCTTAACATTCAACTCTGCGTTTATTATCACAGGGGGCGGGCCGCTTAACTCAACCAATTTCTTCGCGCTTTATATGTACAATCAAACATTTGCATGGGGTAATGCAGGTTACGCGGCGGCCCTGGCTTGGTTTATGCTTGGCTTGCTTGCAATAGTGGCAGGAATTCTTTTTGGAACAAAACGCTTCTGGGTGTATGAAGGAGGGTTTTCATAATGACTGCCACACAAGTAATGCAAAGAAGACGCAGGCGGCAAGTTGTCACTGGCATTATCAAACACCTGATTGTGCTTGTTATCGGTTTTATTATGATATATCCGCTTTTGTGGATGTTTAGAAGCTCGCTTACACCCAACGCCCAAATCTTCCACGAACCAGGTATTATTCCAAGTACATTTTATATCAGAAACTATATTCAAGGCTGGCAGGGTGTCGGTGGGCGTCAAACTTTCGCCACATTCTTTTGGAACTCGTTTTTTTATGCAGGGTTGTCTACATTTGGCGTTGTGCTTTCGTCATCCATGATTGCCTACAGCTTTTCACGTGGGCAGTATCGCGGCAGGAAAGTTTTGTTTGCAATGCTTATCGGCACATTACTGCTGCCGGGGCAAGTACTTATGGTGCCCACATATTTATGGTTCCATTGGCTTGGCTGGGTTGGCAGCTATTTACCGCTTATTGTGCCTGCGTTTTTTGGCGGCGCGTTCTTTATCTTCCTAATTACTAATTTTATGAACGCTATTCCGCGTGAACTGGACGAGTCCGCAAAAATTGACGGGTGTTCGTTCTATGGAATTTATTTAAGAATAATAATGCCGCTTTCTGTCCCGGCATTGGTAACGGCAGGCCTATTCTCGTTTATCTGGCGTTGGGATGACTTCCTTGGCCCATTGCTGTACGTGCAAGGCAGAACAGCGCAAATGCCTGTAAGCTTAGCTTTGCGCGTTTTTGCAGACCCTACAACAGTTACAGACTGGGGCGCATTTTTTGCCATGAGTACCCTGTCTTTATTGCCGGCGGTGCTAATATTTATTTTCTTCCAGCGTTACTTGGTAGAAGGTATTTCAACATCAGGATTGAAAGGGTAATAAATATGAAAAGAAAATTTACACTTCCGGGGGAAGCCGGATACGAAAATTTAACCCTGGAACTTGCAAAACGCTGGGGTGCGGATGTAATACGCGATAGTGACGGCACTAAACTTTCCGACGAGATATTTTCTGCAGGGTATAAAATTTATTCGACCATATGCCCTATACGGGAACATAACCCGTGGATACGCGAAAATATGCATGCACGTCAACAGACATTCCTGTCTACTCCGGCGGCAACGGCAACGGATACAAAATTGACGGTTCCGTTGATGTGCAGTTTTTTTGACAGCCAGCTAAGTATCAATGACAGCTCAAATGCAATGCCCTATTGGCAGGTATATGACCGTACAAGTGATACTCTTGTTCCCGGCGATATGTGGCAGTATGAAAACGGTGCCGTAACCATATCCGGCACAATTCCCTATAGGCAATACACCGTAAGCTTTTTGGCGTGGCGAAACTGGGAAGAAATTTCTATGTACAACCATACAACCAACAACTGGGACAAAGAAAAACTCATGCAACTTAACCCCTATGCGGAAGGCTGCCTGGAATATCTTAAAGATTGGTTTGTGGAATGGTGCAAGGCTCATCCCCATGCAGATGTGGTACGTTTTACGTCACTGTTTTATAACTTTGCGTGGATATGGGGTTCCGACCCGCGCAACAGGCATTTATTTACAGACTGGGCGAGCTACGACTTTACCGTTTGCCCAGAAGCGTTAGATGATTTTCACAAAGAATACGGTTACAGGCTTACTGCGGAAGATTTTGTCAGGCAGGGTAAATACAACGCAACCCATCGTGTTCCAACCCAAAGCAAACGCGATTGGATGGACTTTATCAGCGCGTATGTGCGCCGTGCAACCCGCGAATTGGTTGACATAATACACGCCGCGGGCAAAAAAGCATATGTATTCTATGACGACAGCTGGGTGGGAATGGAGCCATACAACGGGCATTTTGGAGAAATGAATTTTGACGGGCTTATCAAATGTGTGTTCTCTGGATATGAGGCAAGGCTTTGCTCCGGCGTGGATGTGCCTATTCACGAAATTCGTTTTCATCCGTATCTTTTCCCTGTTGGGCTTGGCGGTGCGCCGACATTTTCACCGGGGGGCGAACCGGGCAAAGACGCCTTGGGCTATTGGATGAACGTGCGGCGGGCGTTACTGCGTGAAAAAATTGAGCGTTCTGGGTTGGGCGGATATTTGCATCTTGTGCAGGATTATCCTTGTTTTGTAGAGGCAATGGACACAATTCTTACAGAGTTTGAGACTATTTCTGCCTTACATGACTGCGGTTCGCCAATGGTGCTTAAACCAAGGGTTGCAGTTTTGCACGCATGGGGTGCTTTACGTACCTGGACGCTTTCCGGTCATTTTCACGAGACGGATAAGCACATACTTATTCATGTTTTGGAGGCGTTGTCCGGCCTGCCGTTCGATGTCAAATTTTTATCCTTTGACGATGTAAAAAACGGTGTACCGGAAGATATTGATGTAATAATTAATGCGGGCGAAGCAGGCAGTGCATGGAGTGGAGGAGAATACTGGCGCAGCCCCGGGTTGGTGGAGTCAATTACACAATGGGTCTATAACGGCGGTGTTTTTATGGGTATCGGTGAACCAAGCGCGGTACCGGGATACTCCACATACCTGCGTATGGCACATGTACTTGGTGTGGATATAGATAACGGCGAAAAAGCATGTCATGGCCGCTGGCAATACAACGTACAACCGGAACCGGGAATAACCGCAACGTACAATAATCTTGACATGCGTAAGAATAGTGCCTTACTGACAGACGGCAAAGTACGTGTACTTGCTGCAAGCGATATGCCGGACGTTGTTATTAATAATTTTGGCAAGGGCAAGGGCGTGTACTTATCTGGATTTGAATACTGTCACACCTTTGCACGGACACTACAAAACCTGATAACATTAGCCGCTTGTGGTATGGCTTATGCAGATGGAACACCTGACAACCCGAATGTAGAGTGCGCTGTCTTCCCCGGCAAAATTGTTTTTATCAACAACTCAGAGGTTGTGCAAAAGGCGAATTGCTGCCTGCAAGGCCGTCAATTTGATGTAGAGCTTTGCCCGTATGAAATGAAGGAGGTCGCCATATGATTGACAGACTAACTACAGTAATTGATGCAACAGTACGCCGTACAATGCGTATGGATTTAACCTGGGACTGGCCGTGCGGCGTGGCATACCACGGCATCTGTGAGGTATATAAAGCCACAGGAAACCGGGAATACCTGAACCTTTTGAAAGACCGTATAGACGAATATCGCGAGCTTGGTTTACCGGAAGTGTGGACAGTAAACGCCTGTGCAATGGGACACAGCATGATAACTTTGTACGAAGCAACAGAGGACAACGCTTATTGGGAAATTGCCCTAAGTAAGCTGCAGTACTTGCGCTATGAAGCACCGCGCTTTGCAGACAATGTGCTGCAACATACCGTAAGTGCTAAAAATGATTTTCCGGAACAGGCATGGGCAGACACTTTGTTTATGGCGGCAATGTTTATGCTGCGCATGGGCGTAAAAATGCAGGATGAAGACCTGGTAAACGATGCGCTAAACCAATATTATTGGCACATAAAATATTTGCAATGCCCTGACAAGGGCTTGTGGTTCCACGGTTACAACCATATTAACCGTGACCATATGAGCGGGTTTTTCTGGGGACGTGCCAACGCATGGGCGGCCTACACCATGAGCCAGGTCGGGCGATACCTGCCCGAAGCGTACTTGTACCCTAAATTTATGGATGTAGCCGGTTCGATAAACGAGCAGTTAGCATCGCTTAAGCTGCTGCAAACAGAAAATGGTCTGTGGCGTACCTTATTAGATGATCCGGAAAGCTACGAAGAAGTTTCTGCTTCTGCCGGGATTGCCGCGGCAATGACAGTACGCGGCAACCCGCTTCATCGTAAATACGTAAAAGCCGCACTGGAAGGTGTATTGGCAAACATTACACCGGACGGCAGGGTTAAAAATGTGTCCGGCGGCACAGCCATTATGAAGAATAGGGAAGGCTATATGAATATTAGCCGTGATTGGATTCAAGGTTGGGGGCAGGGGCTTGCACTTACATTTTTGTCAGCCGCGTTACAGGCAGACAAATTCCGCAGTGACGGTGCCCTATAGAAGGAGATTGTAATGGAACGATTTGCATGGAAAGCCCGTATCAAACCGGGTATGAAAGCCGAGTATATTAAACGCCATGATGAAATATGGCCGGAAATGACAGCCGCGCTAAACGAGGCCGGTGTACACAATTACACAATATGGTGTATAGAGGACGAACTGTTCGGCTACTATGAAGCGGAACATGGTGTAGCCTACGCAAGTGATAAGCAAGCCGAAAGCCCCGTTGTGGCAAGATGGAAAACCCATATGCAAGATTTGATGGAAATGGTAACAGGCGCAGACGGACGCCCTATGAAACTGGAGCAGGTTTTTTACCATAAGTAAACTGCTCAAAACACAATTAAACTCTAGGAAGGGAGCAAGGCAATGAAAAGACAGCAAGTAAAGCGGGCCATCGCATTTGTACTGACATTTATATTGACAGTGTCAACATTTGGCGCAGCCGCAAACGTTCTGGCCGAAGGCTATGAAGTGCATGATTATGTAGTTTTAGACGGGGTTGTACTGGACAGAATAGGTCCGGTGATTGACTTTAATGACGGTGTGATTCCGGGGAGTGTTGTTAGCACAAATAACGGAATTACAATTATGGACTTTGGCGGTCAGAATGTCTTAAACATAAACCCGCTTGTAAACCCGGGCAGTGGTCATACTTGGACGCTGCCATTAAATGCGGGTAATTGGAATGTATCAGACTACCAGCTGGTACAGATTCGTTTTGACTGGTGGGCAGAGTACGCAAGGCCCTGGCAGAATGTTTATGATGTACGTGTGAATTATGCCGGGGGAAGTTTGTTTGCAGTGCGTTCTGCACGGGATGGAAATGATAACCCGCCATGGAACGCAAGAGTGTATTTTGTTGGACATAACTATGCGGACGGTCGGAATGTAGGTACAAGGATTATTCCCGGTACAGTTCCGCGTCTTACACAATTCTATATTGTGTATACATTAGACCTTGTTACGCAAACGGCCCATGTTGAACTTGAGTCTGTCTGCGGCACTTTTTATTGGGAATCGCAGGAAGACATTTTATTGGCTTCTGCAGCATTGACCAGTTTTAGTTTTACCGGGGCTCGCGGCGGGGCAAACTGGGCAGGAGGGCTTGGCGATTTTGACTCTATTACTGCTACTTACGGCGGAAAAATCAGCAATATAGTTATTTATGCCGGGAACCGCGACTTAACAATTGAATGGGAACAAGTTGGCAGTACAATCGATTTTGCGGATGGAATGCCCGGTGTGGTAAATGGCCCTGCAAGCGTATTTTCGGTAAGGGACTTTGATAACAACCGTGTATTAAACGCAAACCCACACAATGCAGGTGACGGTACAAGCGCAATGTGGGAATTGCCGCTTAACAGCGGTGATTGGAATATCGGAAGTCGCGATATGGTACGCGTTGAATTTGACTTCTGGACAGAGTGGACAAGACAGCACGTTCTTGGTTGGGAGGCGCGATTTAATAGTGTAAACGGCTCCGGTAATTTTGAGGGCACATTATTTGGTGTACGCTCTACATCACACGGTAACCAATCTCTTCCGCTTAGAACCCATTTGCGCATGGTTACAAGCGGCAGTGCCTTGGGAACAAATGCCCGTAATGATGCACCGACCACAATTATACGTAATGCTTCCCCGCGCCATACGCGTTATCATGTTATGCTGGAAGCAAACCTTGCTTTGCAAACAGGATTAATCACCGTTACCGATTCAAGTAATACGGTGGTTTTCGAAAGTGCAAAAATCGCCTTACCTACCGGAGCCCTTACGGCCTTCAGCTTTGGTACGCCCCGCTCTGGGGGAAACACTTGGGCAACATATGGCGCACAGCCTCATGGGCCGGATACGGATTATGGTGCGAAAATCAGCAATATTAGAGTATTTGCGGCAACATACACAGGCCTGGTACCCAACATCTATCCGACACATGTAACTGTAACGCCGGGCACTGCCACAGTTGAATTTGGTGCAGGCAGCTTGGAAGCAAACCGCACAGCAACATTTAGTGCGGAAGTATTCCCGATTAACGCAACTGACAGGACATTTGAATGGTCTGTATATCCTGCCGGTCACTTGAACTATACAGTAAATGCAAACGGTACCGTAACCGTAACGGGAATAGGCGCAGGAGAAGCTCAAGTTCGTGCTACGGCAACTATGCCGGGCGAAAACGGCTTAGATGTTATTGGTCACTCAACCGTAACCGTAAATTATCATCCGGCAATTACGGAACCGATGCCGGACTTTACATGGCTGTTTGATCAAGGTTATGTTATGGAATTTGGTTCGAACTTCGACCCGGATAATGTACCTCCGCTTTGGGTGTTTACAGGGCCTGCTGCCGGCGGAACTTCTCATACGCTGGGAAGAGAAACCGTTCCTGTAGTAAATCATTTTTTTAGCTGGACAGGGACAGGTTCCGGGGGCCGCGCAATAGCCCGCGATTTACCGGAGCCGATTACCGGCAGTTGGATATACATCCACTTTGACTGGAGACTGCCTAATGTTACCGGAGTAGGTAACGCGACCCAGGGCAGCAGCGTCTTAAATATTAACTTTACGGAAGAAGGCGAAAATGTAATCAGCCTTAGAGCCGGCCCGCGTCCTGCTTCCGAAGGCCCATTTGCGATTGGTGCTTTCGCTGGGCCAAACTTGGGTAATATGTGGCATACATGGCAGAATCCAAACCTTAGGATGTTCTCATTTACTGCCGTTGAAACATGGTATACCGTAGACATTGCCATTGATATGGACAGCCAACTGGCACATGTATCTATGAGACTTAGGGGCACGGATATATCTACGGCTGAAACGGTAACGTTACCGATTACGGCAACACTTATTGACGGTATTCGGATACAAGGTGAACGCGCGGCAACAATTAACCTTGGCATTACAAATAACGGTATTGATAACCTGTTTTTCTTTACAAAAGAGCATACGGACACCACGGTTGTCAGCTTCCTGCCGTATGATATTTTACCTTATCGCCCGGCAGATGCCCATGAAACACGTCAGCAATCTTGGTTTATACAAAGGGATACCGGTGCATATCCGACTATCGAATCATTGGGCTTGCCGTCACACATTGATGTTGTTGTTGCTAACGGAGATGTTGTTACCGTTCCCGTAACATGGCAGGTAAGTGAAGCTCCGCGCAGGCCCGTTGGCCAAGCATTGCCGCTTGAGTGGAATACAAATATCGAAGGTGTGTTCAGTTTTATCGCAATAATAGAAGATGTTCCGGGTTATGCGTATAACCGTATGAGCATTCGTCCGCCAATATTTGTTGAAAACAGAAATGCTGCCCCGCTTACAACCGCGCCACGTTCTGCCGAATGGTTGGACCGCGGTGTTGTAGCTGTGCCGATAAATGATGGCTCCGGCAACTTAGTAACATGGCGTATACTTGCGCCGGAGTATGCGGAGCGCGCTACATTTAACTTGTTCCGTAACGATGTTATGATTGCCGAAAATATAGCCGCAACAAACTTTGTTGACCGTGACGGTGAAGTTGGCGATTACTACAGCGTAGAGCGTGTTGGCTTTGAACGCAGTATGCCTGTCCGCTCATGGCCTAATAATTGGATAGACATCCCGCTGCAACGCCCGACACCGCGCCGGAACCAAGCATTGGCCTTTGGCGGCAGTATGGCTCCAGGGCAGACAGATAATGTATTTTGGACCGCAAACGACATGGCTGTGGCCGATGTAGACGGCAGCGGACGTTATGCCATTCTTGTCAAATGGGATTCCCGTTATCAGCAAGACCCGGGCTTGTCCCCGACACGCCATACCGGTGAAACAATTTTTGACCTTTACACATTGGAAGGTGAACTTCTGTGGCGTATTAACATGGGCATTAACATGACATCCAGTGCCCATCACATGCCGTTCCATTTTTTTGATTTAGATCAGGATGGTCGTGCCGAGTTTGCGGTAAAAACAGCAGAAGGCACGCGTATTTATCATCCGTGTGCAGACGGTATTGTCCGTGAAACAGTTGACGGCGGTACACCTGTTTATATTATCGGCGGTGACGGAACCAATAATTTTGCAGGTAATTTTAACTACCACGCTTTGTTGGATTTTAGCAGAGGATTTTACCAAGGTACGTGGGTAAGCCACCCAAATAATGTTTGGGTTGGCGGTACAACTTGCCCTGTTAGAGGTGTGGCAAATACACATGTAACCGGGCGCGTAAACAATGGCCCGGAATTCTTTACGGTCTTCAACGGTTTAACCGGCTTGCCAATGGATACGGTAGAATGGTTTGCGCCATACGGCATTAACCGCGGGAATTGGGGAGATAACTGGAGCAACCGTGCAGACCGTTTTAATGCCGCAATTGCCTTCACACCAAAAAATGGCGTAAACGGTGCAGATCCTTACCCAACTATTATTGAAGTGCGCGGGCACTATGGCCCTCACTTTGTACACGCTTATCAATTTATTAACGGAAGAATTATAGAGCCTTGGGCCAATTCATTTGTGCGTACTCAATGGGGCGTACCGGACGGCGGTAACCACCAAATGATGGTTGCGGACGCTACAAACAGCGGTTACGATGACATCTTCTTTGGCAGCTTGGCACTTAGACACGACGGCACACTTCTTTGGAGTGCCGACGGTACACGCGGAACAATCCGCGGCAGCCACGGCGACGCATTGCATGTTGGCGCAATGAACCCCAGCGGTGAAATTATGGTATTCACCCCGCGCGAGTCGCCATCGACATTTAACGTTGTTATGTATCGCGCTGCAACAGGTGAGCCATTCTGGGGCTTTACGGCACCTATTGGTGATGTAGGGCGCGGTGTAGCCGCAAATATAACACCATTGCCGGGTTTTGAAGTTTGGGCAACGGCAACGCCAATGCGCAATTCTGTAACAGGTCAGCTTATAATGGATGCGGAATTTGGTGTAGGCGATCACGGCGGCGTATCAACAAACCATCGTATATACTGGACGGGTGACTTGCTGTCCGAACTATTGGACGGACCAAATTCTATGTTTGCAAACCCAAACAGTCATATGCGTATCGAAAAGCTTAATTTCTGTGTAGACACGAGTCAGTGGTACCTGGAAAGCATACAATTACTGATAGGCACATTGTCCAATAACGGTACAAAAGCCAACCCGGGTATTACAGCAGACTTATTTGGTGACTGGCGCGAGGAAATAATTGTGCGTACACAGTGTAATGAATTTATTCGTATCTACACGACAAATATTCCCACAGATTATACAATTTACACACTAATGCACGACCCTCAATACCGTTTGCAAGTATCGGCGCAAAACTCGGTGTACAACCAGCCCCCACATCTTGGGTTCTACTTGGGCGCAACGGTTAGTGACCAAGTTCGTGCCTGGGACCTGCCTGTTCCAAACTTGTTCTTCCCCAACGCGCCTGACACTGTAAGAGTAACATTTGACGCAAACAACGGTACATTTACTGCCGATGCAGTAACTGTAAGGGATGTAATCCCCGGTATGCTCTATGGCGGCATTATTACAACCGCGCCGATACCAACAAGAGACGGTTATACTTTTGGCGGTTGGCTAACGGCAGACGGAGTTGAAGTTAATGCATTAACAATAATTGCAGATGCGGATCATGTGCTGTATGCAAGTTGGACAAGATTACCGTCAGGTTATCAAATTTTCGGCTTTGATATTTTCAATAACGGCCCGGAAGGCTGCCCAAGCAGACCAAATGCAGGCCTTGCAAACGCAGGTACAATCCGTATGTGGACACAACTTGACGGAGTAAACGCGTTTATACCTTACGAATCGGGAACAACCATTACGGCAACTATCCAAAGCAGCGGCGAATGCGCGATGGACCTTATCACTGTACACAGCCCCGGCCCGGGTCAAGGTGTTGAGCGCGGACGTTACATTAATTTTATTGATGCAGACAAAAACGCGCAATGGGAGTTTATCGACTTTGTAATTACCGTGTTTGACCAAACAGTGGAAGTATTGCTGCACAATGCAAATTATGCAGCGGGATGTGAATACTGCCCGGATTGCGGCGAGTGCCGGGAATGCAGCGAATGTCCGAAATTTGGTTTCGACATTTTCAACAATGGCCCGGGCGGTGCCCCAAGCAGACCAAACGCAAGTTTGGCCGCAGCCGGAACAATCCGCATGTGGACACAGTTTGACGGCAGAAGCACCCGTCTTCCGTTTACCGTAGTAGAAACAGTTACAGCCACTGACCAAAACGGCGACAATGCGATGGATTTTGTACGCATTAACCGTTTGTGGGTAGCCGGTGAAGGCTTTATTGAGTACTTCCACATGATTGATGTGGTTAAGAACCCGGCATGGCGAACAATTACTTTAACCATTACAGTTTGTGACACAGAACATGAAGTATTGCTTGTAAACGCAAACTACGAAGAGCCGCCTGTATTCGATTGTATATACTGCGAAGATGAAGGCTGTGAAATTTGCACCCCGGTACTGCCGACATTTTATCTTGCTGCAAGCAGCGTAACTGTAAGCAATACAAACCGTCATGTGAGTGTATTTGTAAGCGGCACAGCAGAAGGCGCGATTACTCTAAATCTTCTTGATGCCGCACCCGAGCTTGTACTGCAAGTGCGCGACAACCTTTGGACCCCAACCGGCCCGGTAGAAGGTCTGGTTATAGGTGTTGCAGGCAACGCGACAATTACCCAGTCACGAACAGTTACTTTAGAAGTAACCCGTGATGGTGTAACTGTGCTGTTGTCAATTGAATTAGTGGCGAATTAAAATTAAAGCACGCACCCCCTGATATCACATATGCCAATGTGATATCAGGGGGTGTAATTTTATTTTAACTTTTGTAACCTTTTGCTTTGTTTCGTGGTTATAATTATCAATGAAACAAACACAAGGAGGACAGCCACATGAACAAGAGAATTTTTGTCTTATGTATATTCGCATTGCTGCTGCTTTCGGCGTGTGTGCGTGATTACGAAAACACAGCCGCCTATGACCCGGGTGAACCATACGGTGCGTTTTTTGACGAGCCAACATACATTATAGAGCAGTGCGCAAGGGAAGAACTACTTGCCCAAGGCTGGACGGAATGTATGCTGGACTCCCTGGTTGAAGGCGGGATCAGCTTTGAGAATGTACTAAACCAGGCCCGTTTTGGCGGGTATGTGTGCAAAATTTACAATGGCCAGCCCATTGGCCCTTCCGGGGAAGTTATTGCCCCACAGTACCACGGTGGCCTTTACTTTAACAACGACGGAATTTTGACGGTTATGGTGCTGCAAGCGGCCTTCGACCACGAACCATCTACCACCGCCATTGAAGAAATGCGCGAACTTGGCATAATTGTGCGGACGGCTACATTTACCCAAGATGAGCTTATGTCTGCCCAGGACAGGCTTTTCTCCTGTTGGGACAGGGCGCGTGAAGCCGGTGTTTCCGGTGCCGGACTTGGGACAATAAACAACAAAGTAACAGTTTGGCTAAGCCCTTATACAGAGGAATTTAAGGTGAAATTTACAGAGCTTTTGCTGGAACTTTCCCTTAGCCCGGCAATGTTTCACATCGAGCCTGCATTTTCTCAGGAAATGTTGGACTATCGCGCGGCATTAATCACAAGGGCGATACAGTACGGCGGAGAGCTGGTTGTCCCAGTTGGGGAAGTAGTGGTTAGCCGCACAGGCATAACCTTCTCGCTGCAAAACCGCACAAACAGCATGTTTTACTATGGCGAGCCTTGGGATTTGGCTTATTATGACAATGGCCGCTGGCGGCCTGTGCCGTATATGCCCGGCGTTGGCAGTGGTTGGCGATTGCCGTTGTTTATGTTGCAAGGCGGCGGTATTAAGCAATACCACATAAGTTTTGAATGGCGTTTTGGAGAACTGCCCCCCGGCAGATACATGTTTATACGCGACGGCTACCAAGGCGAATGGTGCAGAAACGGCAGCAACAACGCATATGCCTTGGTAGAATTTTTCATAACGGAAGACAGCCCCGTACAATTACCGCCGCAAATTGACCCTTGGGATTTGCCAAGCATAATCAATCTTGTGGAGTTTAGCCGCGTCACACCCACCGGTATGCGCATTGTTGTAGACAACATTTCTCCATACGACGTTGAACACCGGGCGCAAATTTTAGCCATGGTGCCGGAAGAACACACTCACACAGGCCATAGTTGGGAATGGCAATGGTATGGGCTTCCGTTCCTGCCCGACGCTTTTGATTTTCATATTCAAGGGGAAGGCTTTTTACCAAGCAGCGGCACGTTGGAGTTTGACACAGATTGGACGCATGTATTTGGTATACTACCGCCGGGAGATTATGTACTTTTGTTAAGTGTTGGCGGCAAAGCGCATCCGCCGCACCCAACTGGCTGGGCTTTTGGGGATACCATGGTTATTCGTTTTACTGTGTAACACATTTCTTTGCAAAAAAAGTTGCGAAGCGCAGCCATTTGTTTGTTAGAATTTTTCACAGAACAGAGGTGAACATTTTGCGGACAATAGACAAGCTAAACGCTGTAATAGACTATGTAGAAAACCACATATCCGAAGACATCGACCTTAACCACCTTGCGGCCATTGCATGCAGTTCCCTTTACGACTTTCAGCGGATGTTTGGCTTTATCGCCGAAATGTCTATTGTGGAGTACATTAGAAAGCGGCGGCTAACCCTTGCGGGGCTGGAGCTGCGCCAAGGCAAAGCCAGCGTTTTAACCGTGGCCATAAAGTACAATTACAACTCGCCTGTTTCTTTTGCGCGCGCGTTTCAGGCGTTTCATGGGATTGTGCCAAGTAAGGTAAAAAGTTCCGGTGTCCCGCTGCAAATGTTCCCTCGCATATTTTTTCAAGTAACTGTGAAAGAGGTGCCGATTGTGTTAAGGAGAGACATTATTGTTGTAAATGGAAAAGAGTATGAAGCGTCGTACTTTGGGGAGGTAGATATTTCCGCCTGGTCTAAAGATTATTCGAAGCGGGAGTTTTGGCGGCTGGAAGATGTTTATGGAGATTTTAAGGATTTGCCGGAAACAGGTCAGGTTTTGCCATACAATAACTATCCGATAAATGTAGAAATTGGGCAAGTTTTTGTAATAGACTATCTCAGAAAAAAAGATGGCTTGGTTGAAAGAAAGTATTACATTGCCGACGGTACCGTTTGGAAGGACCTACCATCCACCCGTGAGTTTCGCCCGGGGCATCCGGGGCCGACACCGCCATTAAGAATGGACAAAATAACCGTAAATGGAAAAGAGTACGACGCTTCATATTTTGGAAGCCGTGACATGTCCTCCTGGTCCGAGTTGTATGTGGATCGTGATTTTTGGCGGCTGGAAAACGCCTACGATGACTTCAAAGATAACCCCGGTGTCGGGGGCAGTGTTCTTCCCTACAATAATTACCCGATGCATATAGAAATTGGGCAAGTTTTTGTAATAGACTACCAAGTAAAAATAGATGGTAGTATTGAGCGGAAATTTTACATTTCCGATGGCACTGTTTGGCAGGATATGCCTTCAACAAGGGAAGTGCTGCATAAATGATAAAACTACCCCCTGATATCACGTTCCCGGTATGATATCAGGGGGTAGACCATTCTTAAATTAAATACTTCACATCCACATTCGGATGGCTTTCCTGGAACCTTTCCCGTATAACTGCGTACTTTGGAAAATAGTCATACTCGTTAAACACGGTGGCAATAACCTTGCTGCTGTTCCCTTTTTTGATAATACATATCAGCGCGGGGTTATCGTCCCCTTCGGCTGGGGTAGCTTGTATGTTGCTTACAGCGTCTACCAGGCCAAATTCCCAAAGGAGTTTTTCCAGGGTTTTAATTTCGGTTTCGTATTGCATGATTATCCTCCTAAATGCAATCTATACTTGCCTCCGCAGAGCGGCCCATTAATCCGGGTGCAAGTGGGGCGGGACGTCCCGGGTTGGTTGTGATGGTGAAAGTTGTGTTTTCCGCGTTGGACCTGTCTATGGCGGCGGCAACTTCTACGGCGTGAAGGGCAAGCTCTGCGCTGCTGCGTGGCAGGCGGTTCCGGCGTATTGCCCAAGCCATATCTACTACGGCAATGCCCCGCCACGAGTTGTAGCAAGGTTCCCACGGTTTGTCGCTGATGGGCGGGATTTTAGGGTCTATGTCGCTAAAGCCATGGGTAAACGGCATTTTTACGCGCTCGTTACCCATACGCGTTAAATAAATATAGTCGCCCCATCCGCCAAAATTATTAGGATCTGTTAAGGTCATGTGCCCAAGTGTGCCGTAAACTTCCACACGGGGTACTTCCGGCCCTGTGCCGTCAGATGTCAGGGTTAGGCTTGCGTAGCAGCCGTCTTCAAATTCCAAAATTCCCATAGAAGTTGTTGAGCCTGCCCCGGGCGCGGCAGGTTGCCTGTAGTTAGGGTGAAGCGGGTTTGCTAACATTTTGCCCGCCCCTGCCCGGGAAAACCCGGAAACTCTTCTAACCGAGCCAAAAAGGTTTACCAGCACGTTGATGTAATAACCGGACATATCGTAGTGAATTGTCGTGCCTGCCGCGCCAAAATTTGGATGGTCTGCAGGGCGTTCGTTGGCATTGTATCCGCGGTAACAGAAAGCATGGGCGAATAGGGGAGTGCCTATCCAGCCGTCATCTATCAGCTTGCGTGCCGTTTGGTAACCGGAGCCCATGTAGCAATCCGGCGCGGCACCTACGTACAGGTTTTTGGAAGCGGCAAGGTCGTAAAGCTCTTTTGCGGCCTCATAACTTCTGTCCAGGGCTTTTTCTGAATAGGCGTGTTTACCGGCTTCCAAAATGGATTTTGTTACATCATGATGGTCCATCGGTCCTGTGGTGTTCAGTACAATTTCAATTTCCGGGTCGGATAGAATTTCTTCGTTGGTCATTTGGCGGATGCCAAAAGTTTCTGCCCGGGCTTTGCTTCTTTCCGGGATAAGGTCGGAGCAGCCAACCATTTCTGTAATTGTAAAGCCGCCTTTTGTAAGGGTGTGAAGATAGGTGTAGCTGATATTTCCCGAGCCTATTAACGCTACTTTTACTGGTTTCATAAGCGCACCTCTACTGGATTTTTAATACATTGCGCATATAATCTACGCTGGTTTGCAGGCTGTCAAATGCGTCTCCGCGGTGAAGGTCCTGCTCTACGCAGTACCACTCAATTCCAATTTCGCGGCAGGCAGCAACAACTTCCTGCCAGTTAATATTGCCCTGTCCAACTTCCGCAAAGCGGAACGGGATGCGTTCCATTCCCAAATCGTAGGAAAGGTCGTCTATGGCGTAATCTTTAAAGTGAACCACAGTGCTGCGGCCTTTTACGCGGCGTACCCAATAAGCAGGGTCTGCCCCGGCGGCAGACATCCAAAAAGTATCAAGGCAGAATACAATGCTGTCCGGGCAAGTTTCTTCAATCATAATTTCTATGCCCGGCTTACCGCCCAAGCTTGCAAAATTTCTAAATTCTTGGGCATGGTTGTGGTAAGAAAGTTTAAAGCCTGCGTCTGCGAAAGGCTTTGCCATGTTGTTGAGATGTTTCACATAGGCCCTAAAGCCGTCTAAAGAGCGCATCATTTCCCCGGGCATTGTACCTACACAGATAATTTTCACGCCCAAGGCTTCCGCTCTTTTCATGGTTTCGTCCGGTGTTTCCGGGTTGCCCCAAATTGTGCAAACTGTCAAATTGTTTTTGGCAAGCTCGGCTTTTTCTTCTTCAATGCTAAACCCGGCGGCGCGTCCAATCCCATTTTCCAGCCCGTTAAAGCCTATTGCTTTTAACTTTGCATAGGCCGCTTCTACAGTTTCTTTGTTAAATACATGGTGCCTGATGCTAAAAGGTGCCAGTCCAATCGGCATAATTGCTCCTGCTTTCTAGTCATAGATTTAGTTCCATACAAAGATTACCATAAATAAAAGATGGTGGGAAGTAGTATAACCGGTTTCGCTGCAAATTAAGTATTAAAAATATAAGGTTTCTATCCCTTGTTTGCTTAGTAAAGGTGTGGTATATTAGCTATACTAAGTAAGGGGGCGGTGACTGAACATTAATAGGTTGATTACAAACAACCCAGTGGCCAATAAGCGGCTTTCCGGCATATTTAACATAGAATATCTGGATGGGTCGTATTTTGATGTTTTGGTGCTGGTGCGTGATTATGTACACAAAGGACATAAATTGCTTACGCACCCTTTGTCCGGTAGTGTTAAGCCTAAAGAAACGCCGTATAAATCTATAGTAATTTCTGCGGCAGCCGAGGGGTTGGATATGCAGTCGCTTTCTATTATTGAGGAGAGTATTGCATGTTATGAAAAGTTTGTAGATAGAAGTGTTCCGGAGAGTGCGTTGACGGATTTTATGGAGATTGATTGTAGTTTGATAGAGTCGGTGGTTTGAAAAAATATTTTCACTCACAGAGACACTGAGTTCACAGAGGGGGAAGCAATTAATTGACTGAGGGTGAGTTGAATGAGTTAACCGGAGGAATCATTGGAATAGCAATTGATGTGCATCGTGAATTAGGGTCGGGGTTATTAGAACGAGTTTATCAGCGATGCTTAAAAATAGCTTTGGAAGAAGCCGGTTATACTGTTAGGACGGAATTGTCAATGCCCATAATTTTCCGAGGTAAAATAGTTGAAAATGAAGGTTACCGAATTGATATGTTGGTAAATGAAACAGTTGTGTTAGAGATTAAATCTGTTTCAGAGTTAACATCTATATATGAAAAACAGCTTGGCACATATCTTAGGTTAGCAGATAAGCCATGTGGCCTGTTGATGAATTTTAATACAGCATTTTTGAAGCAAGGGATAAAACGAATAAAAATGGTTTTCTCTCCGTGGACTCTGTGCCTCTGTGAGTAATAATAACCCAAGGGCATCGCCCTTCAAAATAGAAAGGAGCAACACAGTGAAACTGGATTTAGGATTCATTACAATCAACGACATTCAGTTTAGTACGGTTTCAAGAATTGAAAGCGGTGTGCTTCATGTAAACAAAAGTGAACTTGCCGCACTTTTGCTAAAAGATAACCGCTTTAAGTATGTCGAAGTTGACATTGCGCGACCGGGGGAAAGCGTTCGCATAACCCCTGTAAAAGACGTTATTGAACCCCGCGTAAAAGTGGAAGGGCCGGGGGGCATGTTCCCGGGGGTACTTTCCGCTGTGGATACGGTGGGCACGGGCAAAACCCATGTACTGCGTGGCACAGCAGTTGTAACATGCGGCAAGGTTGTCGGTTTCCAGGAAGGCATAATTGACATGACCGGACTTGGGGCAGAGTACACGCCTTTTTCACAGACCCTCAACTTAGTATTAACATTCGAGCCGGAAACCGGCCTGGACGCGCATGATTATGAAAACGCCCTTCGTCTTGCCGGGTTAAAAGCCGCTGCGTACTTGGGTGAACTTGGCAAAAATATTGAGCCTTGTGAAGTTGTTACCTACGAAACCCTGCCAATTGCAAAAAGCATTGCCCAATACCCGGACTTACCAAAGGTTGGCTATGTACAAATGCTGCAAAGCCAAGGGTTGCTGCATGACACTTATGTCTACGGTGTAGACATGAAGCAAAGTATTACCACACTGATAAACCCAACAGAAATTTTTGACGGGGCCATTATAAGCGGCAACTGTGTATCTGCCTGCGACAAAAACACGACTTACCACCATCAGAATAACCCTGTAATTGTGGACTTGTTCGCAGAACACGGCAAGACTCTAAACTTTGTGGGCATGATTATCACTAACGAAAATGTGTATCTTGCGGATAAGCAGCGTTCTTCCGACTGGACAGCAAAACTGTGCGAATACCTGGGGCTGGACGGCGCGATAATTTCCCAAGAAGGCTTTGGCAACCCGGATACAGACTTGATTATGAACTGCAAAAAAATTGAAGCCAAGGGTATCCACACGGTAATAATTACAGACGAATACGCCGGGCGCGACGGCACTTCTCAATCCCTTGCAGACGTTGACGCATCTGCCAACGCGGTTGTTACCGGCGGCAACGCCAACGAAGTTGTAACCTTGCCAAAACTTGACAAGGTTATCGGTACGTTAGACTACGTTGATAAAATTGCCGGCGGTTTTGAAAATAACTTGCAGCCGGACGGCTCTATTGTAGTGGAAATTCAGGCGATTACGGGGGCAACCAACGAACTTGGTTTCAACCGTATGAGCGCGAGATAACAACTAACCCGTCATTCCCGGCTTAACCGGGAATCCCATAAGGAGTGTGAAAGTTTGTGAGTAAATTGAAAGTGGTCCATTATATCAACCAGTTTTATGCGGGCATTGGCGGCGAAGAAATGGCGAATACACCGCCGGAAATACGCCCCGGCGCGGTAGGCCCGGGCCTTGCATTCCAGGCCGCATTTGGCGATGCTGCGGAAATAATACAAACAATTGTCTGTGGTGATTCATATTTTAACGAAAACACAGAGGACGCGAAAAACGAAATCCTTGGCATGATAAAGAGTGTAAAGCCGGATTTGTTTATTGCGGGCCCTGCTTTTAATGCGGGCCGCTATGGCGTGGCTTGCGGTGCGGTTTGCGAAGCTGTTGCAAGTAAATTCGGTATCCCTGTGGTTACCGGCATGTACGAAGAAAACCCGGGCGCGGATATGTACAAAGAAAAAATGTACATTATCGCCACAAAGGCTTCTGCGGCAGGTATGCGTGATGCCGCCCCAAAAATGGCGAAACTTGCGTTAAAATTGGCAAGTGGCAAAAAAATTGGCGCGTCTGTAGAAGAAGGCTACCTTCCAAACGGACAGCGGGTAAATTTCTTTGACACCGAGCGCGGCTCTAAGCGGGCCGTCAAAATGCTTCTTAGCAAAATGGCAGGCAAACCCTATGAAACGGAATACCCAATGCCGGATTTCGACAGAGTAGCTGCTGTTCCTGCAGTTAAAGACATTACGAAAGCTACCATTGCTCTTGTAACATCCGGCGGCATCGTGCCAAAGGGCAACCCGGACCGTATAGAATCATCATCCGCTTCTAAATACGGTGAGTACGACATTACCGGTGTGACGGACCTTACTGAAGCGGGCTACGAGACCGCTCACGGTGGCTACGATCCTGTTTATGCCAATCATGATGCGGACAGGGTTCTGCCTGTTGACGTTCTGCGGGAGTTTGAAGAAGAAGGTAAAATAGGCAAGCTTCACAACTTCTTCTATTCTACGGTTGGTAACGGAACTGCTGTAAAATCGTCCAAAAAATTTGCGGAGGAAATAGGGCAAAAGCTGCTTAGCCTTGGGGTTAACGCCGTTGTCCTAACTTCTACATGAGGCACCTGTACTCGTTGCGGTGCAACGATGGTGAAAGAAATTGAGCGCGTGGGCATCCCCGTGGTTCATTTATGTACAGTTACGCCAATATCCCTAACCGTGGGCGCGAACAGAATTGTTCCAACAATTGCAATCCCGCACCCGTTGGGCGACCCAAAACTTACTCCGGCAAAAGAAAAAGTACTGCGTACCAAAATTATGGACACGGCACTGGAAGCACTGACTACAGAAGTTGCCGGGCAGACGATATTTGATGTTAAGTAACAAATGATATATTCAAAAGTTAAGTTTGGCGGGATACCATAGCCAAACTTAACTTTCTGAAGACGTTTGTTACAGTACTATACTCAAAAAATGCAGCAAATAATTTAAAGCAGGTGAAATCTTGAAGATATATGACGTTATCATAATTGGCGCAGGCCCTGCGGGGCTTGCTGCCGCTATTTACGCAGGCAGGGCCCGCCTCAGCACTTTGCTTATAGAAAAAGATGCCGTTGGCGGCCAAATAGTTATCACATCTGAAATAGAAAATTATCCCGGCGGGATCGAGCATGAAACGGGTCCAAGCCTTATTGGCCGCATGGTTGCCCAAGTTGACCATTTTGGCGCAGAGCGTATAAGCGACACAATCATTGATGTGGAACTGGAGCCAAAAACAAAAATAGTTAAGGGCCATAAAGGCGAGTACCACGGCAAAACTGTGATAATTGCCACAGGCGCGTATCCTCGCCCAATTGGCTGCCCGGGCGAACGGGAACTTGTGGGCAAGGGCGTAAGCTACTGCGCCACATGCGACGCTAACTTTTTTGAAGACTTTGAAGTTTACGTTGTAGGCGGCGGTGACTCTGCCGTAGAAGAAGCAATTTACCTTACCAAGTTTGCCCGCAAAGTTACAATAGTCCACCGCAGGGACGAGCTTCGCGCGGCAAAATCCATCCAAGAGCGGGCGTTTGCCAACCCAAAAATTGCGTATATGTGGGATAGCGTAGTGGAGGAGTTAAAAGGCGACGGTATTTTGACCTCCATGGTTGTCAAAAACGTAAAAACCGGCGAACTGCGCGAAATTGAAGCGGACGAGGAAGACGGCACCTTTGGCGTATTTGTGTTTGTAGGCTTTGTGCCTAACACCGACCTTTTTGTGGGTAAAGTTGAAATGGACGGCGCGTATATCCCAACAGATGATGAAATGCGCACAAATATCCCCGGCGTTTTTGCCGCGGGGGATTTGCGCGTTAAGCTGCTAAAGCAAGTTGTAACTGCCGCGGCGGATGGCGCAATTGCGGCTGTAGCCGCAGAGCATTATATCAACACATTGGGGGATACTCAAGATGAATAATGATGTAAAAATCTTGTCTTTACTGGAAGAACTTAAACAGGGACAAGCTGAACTAAGAGTAGAAGTTAATACGATTAAGGAAGACCTTGCCGTTGTTAAGGATGAACTTGCTGTCAATAAGAAGGATTTCATTACATTCAGAGAGGAAACAAACTCTAATTTTGCTGAATTGCGGACAGAGACAAGAATTCTCAGAGATAATCAGCTCACAGACTACCAACTTTTACAAAAAGTTGATAAAAAGCTTGATAACATGTCTGTAACGGTTAGCGTTCATGACCAGAAATTCAAACGAATGAAAGCTGCCCTTTAATAATATGGAGGTGAAAAAATGCTGGAAGTAAACAAAGATACATTTGAAGCAGAAGTTTTGCAGGCCAAAGGTAAAGTTCTGGTTGACTACTACGGCGATGGCTGCGTACCGTGCGAAGCGTTGCTGCCGTTCGTAACCGCTATGGCGGAAAAGTACGGCGATAAACTAAAATTTGTCAAGCTTAACACAACAAAAGCCCGCAGGCTTGCCATAGGCCAAAAGATTTTGGGCTTGCCCGTAATCGCGGTTTATGAAAATGGCGTGAAGCTGGAAGAGCTTGTGAAAGACGATGCTACAGAAGCAAATATCGAGGCAATGATTTTACGTCACGCATAAAACTGGAGATATCTGGTTTTTATACAGCCCCACTAAAATACGAAAGGAGTAGCGTACGTGTCAATTTTAGCAAATAAAAAAGTCGTTATAATTGGCGACAGGGATGGCGTACCCGGCCCGGCTATTGAAGAATGCATTAAAACAGCAGCAGACGCGGAAGTTTTGTTTTCTTCCACAGAATGCTTTGTTTGAACCGCCGCCGGTGCAATGGACTTGGAAAATCAGAAGAGGGTAAAGGAATTTGCCGAACAGTTTGGCCCGGAAAACATTGTTGTTATCCTGGGCGCGGCTGAAGGGGAAGCTTCCGGCATTGCCGCTGAAACAGTTACAGCAGGCGATCCTACTTTTGCAGGTCCGTTGACAGGGGTCTCGTTGGGACTCCGGGTGTATCACATTTGTGAAGAAGAAATAAAATCTGCAGTTGATGCCTCTGTTTATGACGAACAGGTGGGTATGATGGAAATGGTTCTGGATTTAGACGAAATTTCGTCCGAAATGAACTCTATCCGCGAGCAGTATTGTAAGTTTTAAAGATAAAAGCGAGTTGACTCGAAAATCGGGTCAACTCGTTTTTTATGAAATTTTTTGTTGACAATGTTTATTTAATGCTACATACTTCCAGTACATCAATTTCCTATGCAACATTTGCAAAATGCCGTAGGGGTAGCGCGCCCATTACAAAAAAATGCGTGACGGTATGTTGCGGTGTAGAGGAAAGGGGAGATACCCATAGCAAAAAACATATTGGTGACAGATCATTTAGGCAACAGACTTGAGCCCACATACCCCAAACGAGCAAAGGGGTTAGTGAAAAACGGCAGGGCAGAGTTTTTAAACGAGAATCACATACGCATGAAAGACTGCTGTCCGCCGAACTTATTGGAGGACAAAACAATGGAAAATAATACAAATAGTTACGCGCCTATTAGAATTAATTTTAATCCAAGAGACTGGGAATTTTATGCCGAGCATAAGCATATAGGTTCCCGTTCATTTATAACCGATTTTACCGGTAAGTTAGTAGAATGCTACACTATTGGTGACTGGAGTAGGAACTTAACAGCAATCATTCGCTATTTAAGATTGGATAAGCATACGGATTACGTCTTTTCTTTTTGGCTTAACGGCGGCGAAAACGACAGGTACCAAGAAGTGTGTAAGTTTGAAATAATGTTTGACGAGCCGGAGTCACCCTACGAAATGAAGCATGTCAGGTATGCAAGTAGGTTTTCCTACAACCTTAATCGCAGTTTCATAAAGTATGAAATGCATTACAAAGGCTGGTATCTGTACGAAATTCCATTTAACACAGGGGATAATGAGTATACTCGCCTGAACTTTTCCTGTATGGACGCACCTTGTACAATTATCCCGGCACGGGAAAAATCTTATTACGAAAACCTTCAACCGGACGAACCTCGCACAGATTTGCCGCAGCGTTCCAATTTAGTATATCCAAATGGCTATCCAACGGACGCAAGCTGGTCGTGGAAAGTGTTTGGCAAAAACGATGCGCAAAACAATCGGAATTTCAGCGATTTCTCAAAATTTGACAAATTTGATAACTTTGATTTTAACGAGGAAATCCGCAGTAGAATTGACATTGATACTCTTATCGAAGAAATTGTTGAGGACGTTGTTGATGATGCCAGGTATGAACTTGAAGAACGGTTGAAGGACCAGTTAAAGAACGGGAAGTAAACTGCGAAACAAAAAAAAGCGTTCATACATCACCTAGGTTAGGTGAATCAAATGAATGAGCGCGAAAAAAGAAGCAGCCGGGAGGAAGCGGCAATGATAAGGAATGTAAAGGATAAAATCCAATTCACCACCGGGATCAAGATAATTCTATTGTTTGGCGTTATAAGTTTTTTTGGCGACATGGCATACGAAAGTGCCAGAGGCAATCATGGCCAATATATGGCTTTGCTTGGGATTGACATTATCACTGTTGGCATTATTGCAGGTATAGGCGAATTTCTTGCCTTCACGATGCGGATTGTATCGGGTATATGGGTTGATAAGACGCGAAAATATTGGCCGTTTGTCTTTGCAGGGTATGGCCTGATTATATCTGTGCCTTTGACCGGCCTTGTAAGAGAAGGCCAAAACGCATGGATATACCTGCTTATTTTTATCATGCTTGAAAGAATAGGCAAGGCACTACGCAGCCCGGCAAAGGACACAATTATTTCAACAGTGGCCGAAGGCGAGGACAAAGTCGGTACAGGTTTTGCATTTGGCTGGCAGGAAGCCCTTGATAGGGCAGGTGCCGCCGTTGGCCCACTGCTGTTTACGTTAGTATTTATGATAACAGGCCGCGAGGGCATTGTTGAGTATGCAACAGGCTATATGCTGTTAGGCATCCCGTTTATACTGCTTATGATTACGGTTTGCATCGTATTCAGAAAAGTCAAAACTGCGCAAATCATGGAAACCAGGCTTAAAGCTATTGAGGTTTCCAAGGAGCGTGAAAAGCTGCCGACGGTGTTTTGGATATATTGCGCCTTTACGTTTTTTTCTCTTATTGGCTTTGTTACGTTTACACCGATAGGCTTTTATCTTGCCACAACCGGGGTACTTTCAGGCAGGGCAATACCTGCATTATACTCGGTGGCGATGGCCACAAACGCAGTATTGGCCGTTTTTATAGGTATCGCATACGACAAGATAAAGAAAAAAACCGGAAACAAGCATTCGGGGCTTTTGATGCTTGTGTTTGTTCCGTTTATAAGTGCGCTGTTTCCATTTTTGTTTTTAAGTGGCTCTGTACCCCTTGTAGTTGTCGGGTTCGTTGTCTACGGGATCATCCTTGCAACCCATTCCACGATTATGCGCGCCTCAATAGCCGATGTTGTATCCCTTCGCAAAAGAGGTACCGGCTACGGAATCTTTAATACGGCCTTCGGTTTAGCCCTGATGATAGGAAGCATTGTTTTTGGCTTTATTATCAATAATTTTGATGTTATACATGTGCAGATTTTCACTATATGTACACAGGTTACAGCATCTGTAATATTCGTTTTTATGAGGCGACAAATAAGAAAGAATATTTAGTACGAATGAGGAGCCCCAGAAACACTGGTTTTCTGGGGTTCTTTTACGTCTGGGGGTAGATTTCCGGCAATAAAGGTTCACACGAACGATATGCAAAGTAATGAAAATGAAATGGAGGTTGCCATGGAGAGTTATCATCAACCGGTAATACGCTTGGCGCAAGCATCTGATGCGAAAAAATTAAAAAACCTCAATGATTTGTTTAATGATAAGGACGATACAACACTTAATGAATTGGAAGCATCATTGCGTGAAAATAAAAATGAAATCATTGTTTGTGCAGACAATGGCACGTCAATTGTTGGAATCTGTTGCATATCAATAATTAGTACAATGTGTTTTAATTGGCGATACTGTTTTATTACAGAACTATTTGTTCAAGAAGAATATAGGGGACATGGCATTGGTAAAGCATTGATGAAATTTGCCGAAGAGGAATTAACCAAGATAGGAATTAAAAAGACTTTTCTCTGGGTTGGTGAATCAAATAAGAAAGCTCGAAAACTATATACATCCCTTGGGTTTGTCGAAATGACTGACGTAATTATGTGTATGAGAGAATATTGATTCATAATAGCTCTGTACGCCACCCCCTGATAGCAGGGGGTAAATAAAACTAAGGTGAAATAAAACTAAGGTTGTGCAACAGAAGTAGCTTTGTTATACTAATTGTACTAAATTTATACAATTAGGAGGTTGTTATGTCAAAACTCAGCGTTTCAGTAGTAATTACGGTGTATAACCGTACGGACGAACTGCGCAGAACATTGGACTCGTTAGCCGCTCAAACTTTGCCAACGGAGCAATTTGAGGTAATTATTGCCGATGACGGTTCTGCGGAGGACGTGCAAGCTGTATTGAAAGATTATCCGGCGTTGCAGCTTAAATACGCCTTCCAGCCGGACGAAGGCTTCCGCGTTGCGGCAGCCCGTAACCTTGGGGCAGACCAAGCCGAAGGCGAAATAATTGTGTACAACGATAACGGCATGATACTTTCTACCACGGCACTGGAGCGGCATGTGGCCCACCACAGCGCAACCGGCGAAACCACCGTAGTTTTGGGCAATATGTTTGCCACGGGCTGGGGTACGGATGAAAATAAAGCCCGCGAACTTTTGGAAAACAACAGTCCGGATGTCGCCATAGCCAAAATGCAAGAGGAAGGCATGACAGACGGCCGCGGGAACTACTTTACCAATTTTGGCCGGGAAGTAGACAAGTGGTTTATACCATGGCATGGCCTGTGGGGCGGGCATTTTTCCGTTAACGCGGCCTTTGTTAAAAAGCACAATATCCGCTGGAACGAGAGTTTTACAACCTGGGGCGGCGAAGATAACGAGTATGGCATACAGTTGTGCAACGCCGGGGCCCGGTTACTTTTTTGCGAAGACGTACAAGTGGTGCATTATCCTACAAAAAACAGCCAGGCCATTACAGTTGCGGACGATGACTTTATAAAACGATACGCCAAAACAAAAGAACACATTTTGTCTTTATACCCGGATAATATTGGCGTAATCGCGTGGTATGAACTTGGTGGCATGGCCAATGATTTAAGTTCCCCAGAGCGCAAGGAATTCTTTGCTCTAAAGGGTTGGGAGTAGGATTATGAAAAATAAACCTCCTTTCCTGCGGCTTCTGCTGGACAATAAAAAACACTGGCCGGGGCTGTTGTTAATGATCCTTTTGGCATTGTTGGCCGGGGTATTTAAAACCCGCGCGGCCACATTGTGGGGCGAAGCTGTGGATTTTGGCGTAAGCGGTCAAATAGACCTAATGATGTGGGCAGCCATTGGTATGCTGGGCTTTATCGCCTTGGATGGAATAAGAACGGCACTGCACTACACGGTTATCGGGCAAGTTACAGAGCGTATGTTTAGGGGCATTAGAATGTCCCTTTTTTCGATACTTTCTGTGGCGGAGACTTCTGTGCTGGAAAACCATATGCGTTCCGGGGACATTGCACTTAGGGCTTGCGAAGATACAGAGGATCTTTGCGACATAATCGCCGGGCGTTTCGGCCACTATATCCGGCTTGTTTTTCAGGCGATTTTCGCAATTATTGTCTGTGTTTTACTTAGCTGGCAACTGGCAATCGCGTACTTTATTTTGCTGCCAATTTCCCTGTGGCTGCTTGCGGCGGTAAGTAAGCCGCTGCAAAAGCTTCAATCGGAAGCGCGTGGCGGTTCCGGGCGGTCTGCGGATATTGCCATGGGGGCGTTAACCGGCATTAGTGGGGTAAAAATATTTCAGCTTGAAGCTGAAATGGACAGGCAGTTTGCCGTTCAGGTAGACGCTGTCTATGCCCGCACGGCCAAAGCCGGGCGTATTGGCATGGGCATGACCACAATAAAATACGTTGTGACGGTTTTGCAAACCCTTGTGCTGTTTATCGTGGGCGCGTGGCTTGTTTCCCGTGGGCTTATATCAATTGGCGCGGTAATGGCGTTTATCGCGCTGGCTGTGTATGTTACGGAAGCCTTTGGCTTGGTGGACAGTATGATTTTTCATGTGAAAAGCGCGGGGGCCCTTGCGGGACGCATATACGAAGTTTTAGATTTGCCACATGAAAGCCCGGGGGACGCGGCTGTATTACCGGCGGCAACAGATGAATATGTGAAATTTACGAACTTGAATTTTGCCTACGAAGGCGCGGATAACCCCAGGGTTTTAGACAACCTGAACCTAACCGTTAGGGCGGGGCAAAAAGTTGCCATTGTTGGTGCCAGTGGAAGCGGCAAAAGCACGATTATCAAGCTGATTTGCAGGCTGTACGGTCATGTGGGCGGTGAGTTTACGTTATTTGGCGCGGACGGGGAGAAAATTAGCCTGCCGGATTTACGAAAGGAGTTGGCACTTGTAAGCCAGGAGTCTTGCCTTTTCGAAGACAGCATCATGGAAAATGTCCGCTATGGGCGGCAATCTGCCACGGAAGATGAAATTGTCGGCGCGCTAAAGGCCGCGAATATATGGGATTTTGTTCAAACACTGCCCGATGGCGTTCACACAAAACTTGGGGAGTTTGGCTCCCGGTTATCCGGTGGTCAGCGGCAGCGGTTGTCTATCGCCCGCGCGTTGGTAAAAGACACGAAGCTTATTCTACTGGACGAGGCTACAAGCGCGCTGGACACCCAGACAGAGCAGGAAATTCAAACGGCGTTGGACGTCCTTTTGGAAGGGCGGGCGGCGGTAATTGTGGCCCACAGGCTTAGCACGGTGCAAAACGCAGACTACATCTACTGTATAGAAAATGGCGCGGTAGTGGAAGAAGGCACTCCGTTGGAATTATACGCAAAGGGCGGCTACTACTACGAAATGTGCAAGATGCAGGGGGTGGACTCGTGAATAAAAGCATAAACGCGTTTTTCCGGGTATTTGGTTTTATGAAACCCGTGCAGGGTAAGTATTTCGCCGGTTCTGCCCTGGCGTCACTGGAGTTGGTAATGCTGTTTTCTATCCCGGTGGTTAACCGTTTGCTGGTTGAAATGATTATGAACACCGGCACAAATAACGGCATGGGAACTGTATGGCACATTACGCTAATTATGGCCGGGCTTATGATGTTGACGCCATTGGTGGCGATTGGTAGATATTGGCAGGGTTTATGTTCCCAAAAAACAGCGGATAACATTGGAAAAGCGTTGTTCGCCCATATACAGCGGTTGCCGGTAAGCAGCATTTCCAAACGGCAAACCGGCGATTATTTAATGCGCGTAACTAACGATGCCGCAAGGGCAGGCAACATGTTTCAGGGGTTTGCTGTAGTGTCGCTTTTGCGCTTTCTTGTGGTAACAACCGTTGCCATGGTGATACTTTTTGTCGCGGATTGGCGCATTGCCATTCTGGCACTTGTATACAACTTGGTTTGTTTCGTGTTGTCCCTATTGCTTAACCCCTATGTAAACAAGCTGGAGCGGGACGCAAGGCAGGAAATTGCCGCGTCTTCCAATGTGGTGCTGGAAACCATGCGCTCGTTGCCAATTGTGCGGGTGTTTATGCTTGGCCACGTTTTGGCGGAAAAATACCGTCGCCGCTGCGACAGGATTATGCAAAAGCGGGCAAAATTCCGCGCCGTTAACGGCATAACATATGGCGTAGTCGATTTCTTTTCGTTCTCGTCCCAGGCGGTGGGCTTTATCGCGGCTATTTTCCTGCTGTCCCGCGGGCAAATGGACTTGGGGGAAGCCGTGTTTACCGCAAGCGTAATGGCCCTTGCCTCGGACGCGATGCTGCGGCTTTCTACGTTTATTTTGCTTATTCAGCCACCCCTTGTGGCAGCAGACCGTGTATTTGAAATATTGGACGAACCGGCAGAAGATGTGGCCTTGCCCGTCGCCGGGAATGAGGCCGTTGTTAGCCTGAAAAATGTAACTTTTGCTTATGAAAGCGGCAAAAAGGTGCTTGACGGCATTAACTTAACCATAAAACCCGGGGAGAAAATTGCCATAGTGGGCAGTTCCGGCAGCGGAAAGACAACACTGGCCCAAGTAATTGCTACTTTGTACAAGCCAATGGAGGGCGAAATAAATTACTACCACCGGGGGGGAACCTTAACCGCCCGCGACCTTATTGCCTACGTGCCCCAGGAACCGGTATTGTTCGACGGTACCATTTACGAAAATATCGCCTATGGCAAGCCGGGTGCTTCCGCCGAGGAAATACAAAAAGCTGCACTGGACGCCGGGCTTGAAGAATTGCCCCTTGATACAGATGTAGGCGAACGTGGCAGCCAGCTATCCGGCGGGCAACGCCAACGGGTGGCAATAGCCAGGGCAATGCTTAAAAACGCGCCCCTGCTTATTTTGGACGAAGCCACCAGCGCGCTGGACAGTGACACGGAAGCGCAAGTGCAAAAAAGCCTTGATCTATTAATGGAAGGCCGGGCCAGCATTACAATTGCCCACAGGCTGTCAACTATTCAAAATGCGGATAGGGTTTTGGAGATGGAAGATGGCAGGATTTCCTTGACAACGGTGTAGTGTTTTTGCATACTACTGACAGTTAGGCAAGAGTTAGAGAGAGTGTTATGCTGACAAATGCTAATGGGAGGTTTGTATGTACGAGCAGTCAATACAAAAAATTATGCAAGAAGCGGTGGATGTTTCATACAAGACTTTTGGAGATGCACTAAAGCAGGTTTGGCTGTTTGGTTCCCATGTTCGCGGGGAAGCCAACGAAGATTCTGACGTTGATTTTATGGTTGTTTTATCCGAACCGGTGGAGACATGGAAATATATTTGTACGGTGTATAACGATTTTTATGGAAAATAAAGCAGTAACAGGACACATGAAAAAGGCGTATGGCAACTTGAAAAGTTCGCAAATGTTATTTAGGTATGCATGTATGACGGCTCAGTGTCTTCATCTTATTATGCAGTTTTTCATGCTGTCAGTGCGTTGCTCGCAAGTAAAGGTATGGAGTTTAGTAAACATAAAACAGTTATAAATAAGTATAACGAGGAATTCATTCATACAGGGCTTATAAGCAGTATTAGCTTCCGCTTGCATAATGCGAGTGAATAAACAAAAATCCCCGACAGCTATACTTTGTTAATAAGCTTGTTCACAAATCCCTTAATTGCATAGCAATTGCCAATAACACAGGATTACTTCCAAAGTCCCCTGTGTTATTTTGTTGTACGGCTTGCGCAACCACAACAGCTCTGATATTATCAAGGTGTACATAATTATTGTAATCCACCGGAGGGCTGCAATGAACACAATATGGTCAACATATTTGCAAAAACCCGAGACACTATACCAGACAAGGGAACTTAGGTTTGACGATAGGTTTAAGAGGAATTACATCACGGCTTTTAACATTTGCCACGCCCAAAATATTCTTGAGATTGGTGCGGGCCCCGGGGCATTAACCCAGGCGTTAAAACGTTGGTATCCCGGTACTTACATTGTTGGGTCGGACAGGGACAGTGCCTTTGTAGAGTTTGCAAAGGCCAGGGCCCCGGACATCGACTTTGTGGAAGCAGATATAAGTTCCTTGCCTTTCAATAATAATTCATTCGACGCGACGATTTCCCATTCTGTGCAGGAGCATGTAGAGGACAGTAAATTTTTTGGGGAACAGTACCATGTTCTAAAGCCCGGTGGAATATGTATTGTTTTAAGTGCGGGGCGGCGGGCGATAAATATAGCTTCTGCCGCTATAATGGGGCAGTCTGAATTTGAGAAAGAGATGCAGCAAAAAACAGAAAAATACTACCAAGCAACAGACAAAAAATACAATGTGGGCAAGTTTGGCTGCACCGAGCAAGAATTACCGCAAAAAATGAGCGCGTACGGTTTCAACAACATTCAAACCCACTACCTAGGAATCAACCTTACCCCGGACAGCGGGCAATACGACAAGGCATTCGCAGTAAAAATGATAGAAGCAAACCGCCGTGTTCATTTGGATTCGTTGGAATACTTGCCACACATCGCGCCCAATGTTCTCACTAACACAGAGTTGAAAAAATGGAAAGCAGAAATAAACCGGAAGTATGACAAAAGAATAGAGCAATACATTTCCGGCGAAAAGCAGTGGGATGTAAATGTATCTTTTACGATGATATTACGAGGCGAAAAATAGCCAATTTATGAAAGGATGTAAAATCATGAACGCAGTTGTTAAAGCATCATCTTATTGTCTGGCACAC
>WQTQ01000243.1 GCA_009786175.1 Bacillota bacterium
ACAACTTTTGCAAGATAGTGGTATTTTTCCTGTGCCCAATCATCTTTGCCGCGGTTTTCGTACGTCATGCCAATTTCGCCTACTATTTCGCACTTACAGCCTGTTTCTTCCAAGGCTTCACGTTTTACAGCTGCAATAAAATCTTCACCTTCATCAACTCCGCCGCCCGGCAGCATGTGTATCCCCCAATTGCTAATATACGAAATTGCGATGTTATTACCCTTATCAAACAAAACAATGCCAACGGCTATGCGCGGTTTAGCGGCGGATAACTTGCCGTACCCAATTATGTCTTTATCGGTTATGGTAAGTAGAGTTTTCACTTTTCAGCCCGTCCTTGTCCATCCGGCATTTTTACCGCCTCTATCAAACTTTGCACAACTTCCTCTACGGCAACCTTCCCTGCCCTAGCCTGCTGTGCCAAAATAATCCTGTGGGCGCAAACGTCCGCCAGCACTTCCCGCACGTCTTCCGGTATTACATAATCACGCCCAAGGGCATACGCCCGTCCTTTTGCGGCTTTGGCAACAAAAAGCGCACCCCGGGGGCTTATGCCAAGTTCTATGCGGCTGTCTTCTCGGGATTTTTCTGCAATTTGTGCAATGTAGGCAATTACGCTGTCTTTCATGGTTACGTTTTGCACTTCGTCTTGCATCCGCAGCACATCCTTAAGGGACAGCACCTGCCGCACATTTGTTATTGGATTGCTTTTTTGTCTGTCGCGGATTATGGCCATTTGGCTTTCAAAATCCGGGTAGCCGATGCTTAACCGCATAAGGAAGCGGTCCAGCTGGGCGAAAGGCAAAAGCTGTGTCCCAGCCGTACCAACATTGTTTTGTGTGGCAATAACAATAAACGGGGAAAGCAGCGGATGGGTAACGCCGTCTACGGTTACCTGCCGCTCTTCCATGGCTTCCAGCAGCGCGGATTGTGTCTTGCTGGATGTTCTGTTAATTTCATCCCCAAGCAAAATATTAGCATCGTTAACCGCGCCGGGCATGTAAGTAAGGCTGCCGGTTTCCTTGTTGTAAACGGAAAAACCCGTAATGTCCGAGGGCAGAACATCCGGCGTAAACTGTATACGTCTGTAGCTTAACCCCATTGCCTTACTTGCTGCCATAGCAAGGGTGGTTTTGCCCACACCGGGCACGTCGTCTAAAAGTATGTGCCCGTCCGCCAAAAGGGCAATAAGCAGCTTTATTAAAGCTGCTTGTTTGCCCACAATTACCTTTTGAATTTCGTCAATTACCTGTTGTATTTCGTTTCGCATAATTTACATCCTTGCGGTTTATTCTTCGGTACCTGTCACTACCGTGATTCTTCCTTGGGGCTGAGCATATCTCTCGTCAATAACGCCGCCAAGCTCTTGCATAATGTACATCCATACAACATCAACTACAAAGGCGGAAGTAATTGTACTGTATTCTTCGCATCTTTCCAAGCTGATGTAGTTGGAATCCATGCCGTTAAAAATAGCGTTGCTTGTGATAACCGCATAAGTGGCTTCCGGGTCGAAATCGTTGCCGTTTACACTGTTAATTGTTACGCGGCGGATAGTATTGGCCCGATACCAGTGGTTGCCATAAGCTTCGCCCGCATCAAAGGGGATTGTTGTATCTACGGTAAATTCAATACCCGCAACATGTGGAAACGCTGCCGCGGCGGCAAAAGTCTCGCTTGTAAACGGTAAGCCTTGCGTTGCCGCTTCAAGCATTTCCAGAAGCTGCGCGCCTGTTAAATACATCACCGCCACACGGTTTGGGAAAGGCAGCACCCTTTGCAAATCTTTTATTGTAACATCACCAATATTAAGGAAGTCGCGCAAGTTTCCGCCGTTCCAAATGGCAACTACGTTTTCCGGGTCTGCCATAATGCGGTCGTTGCCCGCGTCAATGTCGTCTTCGTCAAAGAAATTTACAATGCCGCCTTCAAGGGCAAACCATCTTAAGGCATTTGTCCAAAGGTTGCCCGTATTGGTTTCACCGGAGCGGGAAGCCGCAGCAGAGCCAACCAGTGTTACTTCTGTTCTGGCTACCGCGCCTTGGAACTCTTCGTAAATGCTTTCCATTGCGGTTTCCACGGCGTACTGCATTTCCTTGTCAAGCTCTATGGCCGCCAAGTTAACAAGGCTGTGGGCCAATACCCGGTTCGTTTCGTTCTCAATAATAATAACGCCAACCGTAAGCCCCGCACCGGAATACACATCGATAATTATCGCGCCGGATACAACCAACGGCGTACCCACATTGGTAAGACCAACTACCAAATCGTTTTCCGCAAGGGCATAGGCTTGATATGCCGCCGCTTCCGCCACGTCATTAAATGTAAGGCCGTCTATGTTAGACTCCAAAACCTGGTTTACCGTATCCGGGTCCGTAAGCCCGAAGAAACCAATTTCACGCCCGGAAGCCATGGTTATAACCACATTTGGCTCAAAGGCGTAGTCTTTGTATTCATCATCAATAATATTTGATGAAATAGCGTGGAATGAAACCTCTTCCAGCAACTCCTCCAGTGCCTCATCTTCGTGAATCATCCCATGCATGGCGGCAACGCCTATCTGGCCTGTGCCAAAATCAAACTCGCGGCTGCCAATGGCAACAACATCATAGCCGGTTTTGTACATAAGCTGCGTTACGGTGCGCCCGCTGTCGTAAGTTGAATACACCGTGCCTTGTAAATAGTTGCCCACATCAACCAAGATAACGTCCGCGTCTTTTGCTTTATAAAAACTGCGAAGCGTGGCTATTTGGGGCAAAATGTAAATGTTGCCACGGATGTTGGCGGTGTAGATGATGACTGTTTTACCATAAAATTCGCCTGGCTCCGCATCCGAAAGCTCTTCGTAACCTGTGGACAGCTCGTATTCCGCAATGGCTGTGGCGGGCAGCATTGCCAAGCAAAGGCAAAATGCCAAAATGAAACTAAGTACTTTTAAAAATTTTTTCATGGTGATCCTCCTGGTTTTTATCAGTTTAATTACAAAAAGATACCGCAAAAGCGGCAAGTTTCCTTCAGAAAACCCATGCTACCTTCGCGGTAAATATAAAAACGCAAGTGAAATTTAATGGTTATTGCTTTCTTCAGAAAGCGGCATTCCTTCGTGGAATGATAATATTGTAAAGGAAATGTAATCAAAAATCAAGCTTTGGTTACAAACGAGGTGTAGCCATAAATAAAACCATAAATAACGCATTGACATCCATAAATTAAATAGATATAATAAAATAAATCTATAACATAATAAAAAAACGGAGGTCATTCAAATGAACGCAATTCCATTTTGGGACACTACAGTTGACGAATTAAAGCAAGGCTTCAAAGTGAACGATGACACCTACACCTGCCTTTTATGCGGCGAAACTTTTCAACAAGGCTTAATTTACAATATAAACAACACTCTTTGCGATGCAAAAAAAGCAGCGGAAACCCACATAGCAACATTGCACCCAAGTGTTTTTGAATATTTCTTAGGCTTTGGGCGGGTATATACTGGCTTGTCCGAAGGGAATAAAGGGCTTGCAAAACTGTTGTACAAAGGCTATACATACAAAGAGATTCTAGAATTTACAGGTGCAAACTGTATTTCCACAGTACGCAACCAGCGGTTTGTCCTTCGTGAAAAATATAAACAGGCAAAAATATTAGTGGCACTTATGGAGCTAATGGAAGAGAAAAGGCTGGAGCTAAAACAAGAACGAAAAGCACAAAGCGACGAAAACTTAATAGATTTTCATCCCGGCGCAACTTGCATAGACGACCGCTTTGCCATTACTCAAAAGGAAAGGGATGATATTTTAAACAGATATTTTGATGAAGACGGACAACTAGTAATCAAAAATTTCCCGGCAAAAGAGAAAAAGAAAATCATTATTATGCAAAAAATAATGGAAAATTTCGAACTTAACCACGTCTATTCCGAGAAGGAAGTCAACGAAATATTACAAGCCTACTACGAAGATTTTGTAACAATCCGCCGTTATTTAATCCAGTACGGCTTTTTAGTAAGGGATAAAAATGGGACAAACTACAGAATTAATACGGACGTATAGGAGACAATATGTACACACAGTCGGTAAAATTAATTTTCCATATCCCTTACTCCCATTCGCTAAAAGAAAAACGGCAGGTTTGCCGTAGTCTTATTGATAGGGTACGGCAAAAATTTAATGTCTCTGTTGCAGAAGTTGATACCCAAGATGCCCATCAAATTTTGACTATTGGCATCGCTGTAGTTTCCGAGTCTTTCACTCACGGGCAAAATTGCCTGGACAAAATAGTCCGTTACATGGAAACTCACACAGATGCAGAGCTGACGGACGTGGTTGAACCATGACTATTTTCATAGACGGAGACGGCTGCCCCGTAGTTGACATAACCATACGGCTGGCCGCCGAAGCAAAAGTAGACTGTGTAATAATTTGCGACACCGCACATATTTTTGATAAGCCCGGTGCTAAAACCATAACCGTTTCCAAGGGAAACGACAGTGTGGATTTTACTCTGGTAAATTTGGTTGCTAAAGGCGACATAGCAGTAACCCAGGACTATGGCCTGGCCGCCATGTGCCTTGCCCGCGGGGCAGTTCCGATTAATCAAAACGGAATGGTCTTTAACGACAATAATATGGACTCGCTGTTAATGCAGCGTCACATCGGCAAAAGGATTCGCATTGCAGGCAGACGGCTAAAAGGCCCTGCCAAACGGACCAAAGCACAAAATCAAGCCTTTGAGGAAAAGTTGAGAGAATTGCTGCAATAAAGACATACCCCCTGATATCATATTTGCCAATGTGATATCAGGGGGTAAATTTATATTATTTTATGAAAGATCTACTGAAACGTCAGCATCAAAATAATCGAAGTCAGGCTCAAGCACGCACTTATCAGGAAAATTAGCAGTACTGCGTGGCGTGGTGACATGCCTTTTTTCAACAATCTAAAATGCAAGTGAGTAATGTCCGTAGTATCCGCAACATGGGCCGGTTTACGGGCAATTATGCGGCGGGCCACCACAAGAACACCGTCAAAAATTGGTACACCCATAGCCAGCATCGGAATTACCAAAGATACCACCGTTGCTTGCTTAAACGCACCGTGCAAGGAAATGGCAGCCAGCACAAAGCCCAAAAGGTAAGCCCCTGAATCGCCCATATACACTTTAGCGGGCGGTAAATTAAAGCGTAAAAACCCGGAAACAGCAGCAACAAGCACAACAGACAAAAGCGCGGTTTCCACTTGCCCCATGTGAATGGCCACGACAAAAAACGTAGAGCCGGCCACTAAGGCCAATAACCCGGAAAGCCCATCCAACCCGTCCATAAAGTTAAATACCGTAATAAGGCCGACAATCCAAAGTACAGTTAATATAAACTGCAGCAGCGTTGGCAAGTACACATAGTATCCCGTAAAATGGTTGAAAAACCCTGTAAAGCGTATCCCTCCCGCAAAGGCAACAGACGCCGCACCAATATGCACAAGAAGCCGCGGCCATACAGGAAACTCTTTGCCCTTAGACTTAGAATAATCGTCTACAAGGCCCACGGTCACAATCATGGCAGCACCGGCAAGTATAACGGGCATGACAGGGTCACGGTAAATTACGAAAACAATAAAACCCACAAGAAACGCTGCAAACATGGCAATACCCCCGGAAAGAGGCATTGGTGATTCATGTTTTTTGCGTTCGGTGGGCTTGTCTGTAAAATCAAATCTATCAGCCAGCTTTACGAAAAGCGGCATTAAAAGCATCATTAAAATAAAAACTATTATAAATGCTGTCGCATACAAAATCATTGGTAGGACTCCATTCATGTACATCATCATCTTACATAACGACAGTATTATACCCTATTTCCCAACAAAGTAAATAACATTTTTATTATTACGTCACACTTTTTATTACATCAATAATATTTTCCACACCATTTGTCACGCCCTGCTCCTTCATTTTGTTATAAAATTCTTCGCGATTTTTGTATAGTATGTTAATGTCGTTTACCAGCCGCCGGGGGGTCATTTCTTTTTCCGAAAGCACCATAGAAAACCCCTGTGCAGCAAAAGATGCTGCGTTTTGTACCTGGTCCCCCCGGCTTACTTCCTTAGGAAGAGGAACAAGCAGGTTAGGCTTACCAAGGGCCACCAGCTCGAATAATGTATTCGCGCCCGCCCTAGAGATTACAATATCTGCCGCCGCAAGTACATCTGCCATTTTTTCGTTCAAATATTCAAACTCTACATATCCCGGTCTGTCTATTCCGGACAAATTGCCCTTGCCGCAAAGGTGGACAACCCTGAATTTTTGCAAAATTTCAGGCAGCGCGTCTCTTACACAAGTGTTTATTGCCGCCGCACCCTGGCTGCCGCCGGTAACTAAAAGCACAGGCAAGCTATTTTTGCAAATAAAAACTTCCATACCCGCCTTTGCGTTGCCGTTTAACAATTCTTCCCTAATGGGTGTACCGGTTAAAACACCTTTCGTTTTTGACACATGGGCCAAAGTTTCCGGGAAGCTGACACAAATTTTTGTAGCAAGAGGCATCGCAAGTTTATTTGCCAACCCCGGCGTCATATCGGATTCATGAATAACGCTTTTTACGCCTAACAGGCGTGCCGCCGCGATAACAGGTACAACTACAAAACCGCCTTTGGAAAAAACTATGTCCGGCTTTATTTTTTTTATTACCCGAATTGCGTCTGTTAAACCTTTACCAACCCTAAAAATATCCGTAACATTTTTTATACTTTTATACCGTCTAAGTTTGCCGGAAGAAATACCAAAGTATGGTATACCTGCGGTTTCTACAAGACCGCGTTCTATGCCGGTATGGCTTCCAATGTAGTAAATTTCGAAGCCTACGGCTTTTAAAGATGGCACCAAGGCAAGATTTGGTGCGACATGTCCGGCAGTACCTCCGCCGGTAAGAATGATTTTTTTCATAGTTTCACCCACATCGTAATTTTTTACGCTCTAGGAAATTGCTCTTTACGAAACACGCGCGCAAGCGCGCTTTATATTTTCCTTATAAATTCGTAAAAAGCGAATTCCCGAACACACATATCTATGATATAATACCAATAGATAATATTCAATCGTAAAGGAAAGGTACTTTGTACCCATGTTAAAAATATTGTTGTGCCTAATTGCGTTATTAACGCTGGCTGCTTGCGGCAGAAATGTAAATTTCCCACCCGCAGAATATGCGCCGTATCCTTACGAAGACCCCAGCGCGGGCTTGTATCCGTCAACGAATGAAGATTACTACCCCCATTTATTACCGGATGTCCCAATGCACAACGAATACAATGTTATACTGACAATAGACCCTGAAACGCGTACAGTTCAAGGCATATCCCGCATCAATTTTACAAACCGTTCCGGGCAGCCACTTGAAACAATTGTACTACGCGTCTTTTTGAATGCTTTTGACAAAGAAGTATACCCGCGTCCATACACAAGCGATGTAGAGTGGCGGCTTCACAGGCCCGGCGAAGACCGTGACCGGGGGCATATATCAATAGAATACGTATTCATAAACAACGAAACCCTGGAATACAGCATAAATGACACAGTCCTTATTCTGTCCTTAAAAGAGCCGATAGAACCGGACGCTACCGTAATTTTAAGCTTGCAATACAGTGCCCATATACCTTCCTTTGGGCACATTACAGGCGGCAACGAATATAGTATGTGGTTTGGCATGTTTTTACCGGTACTTCCTGTTTACAGCAAAAACGGCTGGCATGTGGAACCATTCTACCCTATTGGCAGCCCGTTTTTCCTTGAAACAGCAAATTATCATGTGGAAGTTACAACGCCGCTTGGCTACAATGTTGTGGGTACAGGCCACAAAATCGAGGACATATGCTACGATTCCGGCACTAAAACAACACGGTTTGCAGCCAATATGGTAAGAGATTTTGCCTTTGCGGTATTATCGTCATATTACAACAGTATTGGTATTACTACAGACACAGGCGTAGATATTTACTTCCATTACCGTACAGACCTTGTTAGTGAACGCGCAAGTGAAATTTTAGAATTTGTCCGCAGCAGTATGGAACAGCTGGATTATCGCATAGGCATGTATCCGTTTGGGCAGCTTAATATTATCGAAACGGATACTATTCACGACAGTATTGCCTTTTCCCAATTAATTTTTGCCGATAAGCGTCATCTTAGACACGGGGATCTGACAGATTTGTCCCGAAGCCTTGTAAGCCAATGGTTTGGAAGTATTGTAGGAACAAACCGCATTAACGAGCCCTGGCTGGATAAGGGTTTAATTTATTTTATCGAGGCTGATATTACACACAGCACACCGGAGTTATTACGCCAACACATGAAAAATGTCCGCGAGACAATTACCACCCATGGCAATCTGCTGCTTACAGACGGGCTTTGGGCATTCACAGACAGGGAATCATTTTCGGCAACCCACGGGTATAAAGCCATGCTAATGTTATACCAATTGCAGTACCTAATGGGCGAAGAAAATTTCCGGATACTAATAAATTCGTACTACCAAACATTTTCCTTCGAAATTGCCACGGTACAGGATTTTATTTATATGGCAGAAGAAATATACGGCAATTGCCTGGAAGAGTTCTTTTACACGTGGATATCTTCCGGCACCGTGCCGCCACTGAGGTGATTATGAATACGGTAAATGTATTGGGCATCACTTTTCATGCTCTTACCATGGATGGAACATTGGATATTCTGGAAGGGTACCTTCAAGAAACCAAAAATCACATAGTGGTGACCCCAAACCCCGAGGGTGTAATGCAAGCCCGCCGCAACCAATCATTTGAAAGCTCTGTGAGGGAGGCAGATTTGTGCTTGGCAGATGGCACGGGCATTGTACTTGCCGCTAAATTTACAGGGCAAAAAATACCGGGCCGCGTACGTGGCCTGGATACTATTCTGGCCTTATGCGAACGGTTAACAGAAAAAGACAAGAATTTTACGGTCTATTTTTTTGGGGGGCGGCCGGGCGTGGCAGAGCGGGCGAAAGCGAAAATGGAGGCTCGGCACCCAAATATGAAAGTAATTGGTTATCATCACGGTTACTTCGATGATGACACCGAAATAATAGACGAAATTAATAGCCTGTCACCCGATATTCTGCTTGTATGTATAGGTATGCCCCGGGCAGAACTGTGGGCAGCAAGTAACAGAAACATTAATACCCGCATTACAATGTGCCTTGGGGGAACTTTGGATATTATGTCCGGGGATTTGACGCCAACACCGCCAATTATCCGCAAAATAGGGCTGGAGTGGCTGCACAGGCTGATAAGAGAGCCGCGCCGTGCCAAACGGCAATTGGACATACCACGCTTTGTAATGGCAGTAATTTCAGCAAAGTTTAGGAGGCAAAAATGATGGTTACAAAAAAAGTCATAAAGGACTATTTTTACACTACAATAGGTACATTTTTATTGGGTTTTGCCATCATCGCATTCTGGCAGCCCCATAACCTTGTTACCGGCGGAATATCCGGGTTGGCAATAATTATTTTTGACTATACGGCAAGTGCGGGATTTGAATTTACAGTCCCAATCTGGCTAAGCAATTTGGTGCTTAACTTGCCACTGTTTATAATTGGCTTTAAAGTTATGCCTAAACAATATTTTTATCGCTCGATATATGGCTACATAATGCTAACCGTAAGCCTGTATGTGCTGCGCTTTGTTCCGCAAATACCATCCGATATGTTAATGGCATCGTTGTTTGGCGGCGTAATCGCGGGTATGGGGATAAGTTTTGTGCTACGTGCAAAGGCAACCACAGGCGGATCTACACTTATTGCCGCTATTTTACACCGCTGGGCATTTCCCCATCTTTCTATGGCAAAAATATTATTTTTTATAGATTCCACTATTATAACTATAGGGTTGCTGGCATTTGGCCCAATCGCTGCTATGTACGCGGTTGTTGCGGTATTTGTTTCCACAAAAACGACAGACGCGGCAATTGAAGGGCTGTCTTTTTCCAAGGCGGCATTTATTATTTCACAGGAATCCGATGCCATTGCAGAGGGCATAACCAAAGACTTAAACCGCGGCGTTACCGAACTGCCCAGCCGCGGCAGATATTCCAAGCAAGACCAGACTATGCTGCTGTGCGTTGTACCTGCAAAAGAAATTGTTGACCTAAAACAGCTGGTTTACGCCATCGACAAAAAAGCCTTTGTAATTGTAACCGATGTACGGGAAGTTTTAGGTGAAGGTTTTAAAGCGGGCCAGGATGTGCTGTAAAAAAAAGCAGAAACGAACCGAGTAATCGATTGGTTTCTGCTTTTTTATATACTAATTACGGTGATTATTATGCGTCGTAATCTGTTGGTTCTTCTTCTGTTGCATCTTCATCATCGTAATCTACAAGGTAATCCTCTTCTGTTGCTTCCTCATAGTCATACTCTGTTGGCTCGGTTACTTCTGTTGGTTCTTCAACTTCGTAAGGTGTTGGTTCAGCTACTTCTGTAGGCTCTTCAAACGGAGTAGGCTCTTCAATTGGAGGCGGTATTTCGATTGGAGGCGGAAGTGTAATTACAGGAGCAGCAGGAACTTCGAACAGACCCAGTGCAAATGCAAAAGGAACATAAACTGTACCGTTGTCGTTAAAACCTCCGGCTTCGGCTACTGTAAAGGACGTAAGGCCAACAACCGTTACTGTTGCGGTTGCACCGTCCCAAACAAGATCAAAGAAACCGTATACGTTTGCTGTGGCACGGAAAGGTACAAATTGAATGCCATCTACAAAACGCGTAGCTACGGTATCAATTGGGCGTGGAGCAGTAATTTCGAAAATAGGAGGAGGAGCAGGCAAGTCAATTACTATTTCTTGCGGCGGTGTCGGTATTTCAATAACCTCTGCTACTTCCGTTACCTCTTCAATAACTTCTGCAGGAATTTCAACTTCTTGTATTGCAATGCGCCAGCGGGCAGATTCTGTACCCATAGTTACAAAATGTAATTCGTCACCGGCTTCCAACATCAATTCATAATGAAGTTCTGATACATGCCCTTCAACAACTGCACCGTTTAAAAGAACAAAAGCATATGAACTATCGCTTATGAAAGAGCCTGTTATATAGAACAAGCCATTTGTTTTTGCATACCATGCGATAACTACATCAAAGTCTTCTGTAGGTGTAACATAGCCTGTTTCTGGGTTAACAGCCCATTCTTCTGCGCCTTCTGCCGAAGCAATCCAAAGGCCGTCATCGTAAATTGCCAAAGAAAGAGTGCCATCTAAGTAATACATAAAGCTAAAACCTTCTGCAGATGCGTCGTATAGACCGAAAGACCAGCGTTGACCTACAGCCCCAACAACAGGTACAATCTCTTCGTACTCTGTCGGATCGTATGCTACATACTCTGTCGCTTCATCTGTTGTGTACTCTGTTGTTTCATCTGTAGCATCGTCTGTCGCTTCATCTGTTGCGTACTCTGTTGTTTCTTCTGTAGCGTCGTCTGTTGCGTACTCTGTTGCGTCTGTTGCATACTCTGTTACTTCTGTTGCGTCTTCGTACCCATTGTCATACTCTTCAGCTAATACAGCAACTGGGGCAAGTACCAGACATAAAACAAGTACGAAGCATAGAAATTTTTTCATGAGCAAAACTCCTTTATATATAAATTTTTTTGTTGCCTGTGTAGGGGTAAAACCAATACAAAATGTTTGTTGCAACGGATACTTTATCAGACATGTTACAAGATTGCAATATTTTGTGTTAAAATAGGAAACAAGAATGCACTTTGTAATAAAACTGTAATCATTTTAAGGAGGAGACGTATGAAAGGTCAGCTTTATGCCATTGGTAATGGCCTAAAACAACAGCTATGCCAAATCAGCGATTTTATGTTTCACAACCCGGAAATTGGCAACAAGGAGTACAAAGCGACAGAAAAATTAGTAACATTTTTGCGCGAAAATAATTTTGTTGTAAAGCAACCCGTGCTGAACATGGACACAGCTTTTGAAGCAGTGTATGACAGCGGCAAACCCGGGGCATCTGTCGCATTTATTTGCGAATACGACGCACTGCCTGAAATTGGCCATGCCTGCGGCCATAACATGATTGGTGCCATGAGTGCGGGCGCAGGGGTTATCCTTAGCAAAATAATTGATGAACTTGGCGGTAAAGTTCATGTATTCGGCACCCCGGCAGAAGAAACAAACGGCGGTAAAGTTACCATGGCAGATGCGGGGCTTTTTAACAACATAACCGCCGCGCTTATGATACACCCTTCCGATGACACCAGGGAAAGCGGCACGTCTGCAGCAATGGAAGCTTTGCAGTTCCGCTACAAAGGGCTTACCGCCCATGCGGCGGGGTGTCCGGAAAAAGGCATTAACGCCCTAAATGCCGTAATCCAGCTATTTAACGGTATTGATGCCCTGCGGCAGCATGTTACTCCGGATGTCCGTATCCATGGGATTATCAGCGAGGGCGGCGTAGCAGCAAACATTGTGCCGGAACTTGCCGTCGCGCAATTTTACATCCGTTCCGCCACCAAGGAAAACTTGGCAGATGTAAAAGAGAAAGTATTAAAAATTGCCGAAGGCGCGGCTCTTATGACGGGTGCGGCATTAGACGTTACCAATTACGAGCTTTCCTACGATGACCTAAAAACAAACATGGCACTGTCTGATGCTTACAATAAAAATTTAGAAGCTCTTGGCATAACAGATATTAAACCGCCGATAAAAGGTGCGGGGTCATCGGATATCGGCAATGTAAGCAACATCATCCCTACAATTCACCCATACATTGGCATTTCCGAAACCCGTATAATTGGCCACACGCGGGAATTTGCCGCGGCAACCATTACGGATTTTGCCCATGACCGTCTGGTTACAGGCGCACTGGCTTTGGCATACACAGGGCTGGATATTCTTACCGGTAAAGTACCGCTCCAAAATAAGTAACTGTATTTTCACCGTTAATGTACTTCATGCCGCTAACTGCAGCCAGCTCCGACACAGCTATGCCATAAGCTTCAAGAGACGGTATGGCCTTGTTCGGGTGGGCACATGGTGCCTTATCCAATTTTGTACAGCGGCGGCAGATATGGCAAGCCCCGGCCCCTAAAACCAGGGGCTTTTTTGATGATACATTCATCTCCACTACTCCCTCAGCCACAGCTAAAGTCAGAGCATTGTGCATAACAGCCGCCTCTTGCATTCCTTCAAAGTCAAAAGAATCTTCCAGCTGCCCAATCGACTGGAAAACCATTATGTTTTCGTAATCTTTGGCATAGGCAATCATTTCGTCAATATCCCCAACATCCGGCGGGCACATCCAGCATGTTCCGTACTTACCGCAAATGTTCTGTGCGCAGGCATCTCTAAATTCCCGGCTGAACGTTACATCTGATATTTTTGCCATGCCCACGTTTGCTGCCCCTGCAGCAAGGGCTATTTCCATTAGTTTTTGCATAAAAAGTCCTTTCGTTAATCGCCATTTACAGCGCAATCAATCCCTTTGTACTGCCACTTTGGACGAAGGTGTAACATTGTTACGGTAATTGCTCTTTGCGGGCAACGGTTAACACAGCGGTAACACACAATGCAATTACCTTGATGTATGATTTTACCATGATCATTAGCCAGGTTTTTGACCGGGCAAATTTTCATACATAAATTACATGCTGTACAATTTTTATGAATTTTCACGCCGGACTTTGCTTTATGTTCGACAGTCAGTTTACGCGGCTCAACTTCCCTGCTGTCACCTTGCCACGCCTTACCTTGCAAATTTCCTAAAAATTGCGAAAACCGAGAGAATCCACGCTTTTTTACAACTCCGCTTTTGATGTCATTACATACCCGTATCATTTTTGCTTCGGCTTTTTTCGCGCTGCGTATAATAGATTTATTGCTGCGCTTACGAAAAATTGGGATATTGCATACATTATTGGGCAGTATAAAATGCTCTGCGTAAATTACGTCAATAAAGCCGTCCCAAAACATATCTGTAAAAACCCTGGCACCATCCCCGGAGAATAGCATTTGAGTTACAAATATGATAATTTTTTTGCCGTTTAAATCGCTCATGTGCTTGGCAGCAAACTCACGCATATTGCGCGGAACTCGCGAACCATATATGGGATAACAAAAGGCGACCGTACCGTGGGCTTTTATTTCTGCCGTAAAATTATGGTCCGCTTCAATTGACAGGCAAGCCGCGCCCATTTCCCGGCTAAAAACGCGCGCGATATATTCTGTATTGCCTGTGGCGGAAAAATATAAGGTTAACATGTCGCCTTACTCACTTGCCTTAAAATTATACATAGGCTTGATTCTTTCAATTATCTCTGCCGTTGGCCCAATGTGCCGCACTATGTCATCCATACTCTTGTATGCCATTGGTGCTTCGTCAAGGGTTTTGCCGCTTACGGAAGTGGTAAAAACACCGCTCATTTCAGATTTAAACTGATCCAGGGACAAGTTTTTAAAGGCTACTGTACGGCTCATTAAGCGGCCTGCGCCATGGGGAGCAGATTGGTTCCAATCGTCGTTGCCCTTACCCACGCAAATTAAACTGCCGTCACGCATATTAATTGGTATAAGCAATTTTTCACCGGCCTTTGCGGACACGGCACCTTTGCGCAGTATCATTGTGTCTGTGTCGATGTAGTTGTGAATTGTTGTAAACCGCTCCAATTCCGTAAGACCCATGCCTTCCAGGATAACTTCTGTCATGGCCCTGCGGTTTAGGGTGGCAAAATACTGGGTAAGCTTCATGTCGTGGATATAATCGTCGAATAGCGGGCCGGTTACATATGCCAAGTCTTTAGGGCAGCTTGTACCGCGAAGGGCGCGGCATGCCTCATCCTGGTAATGCCTTGCAACTTCATTCCCCAAATGGCGGCTGCCGGAATGCACAACAAGGTACAAATCTCCGTTTTCTGCCTGTCCAACTTCAATAAAGTGGTTGCCGCCGCCCAAAGTGCCAATACTTTTCCGCGCACGTTCAAGTTTAACCTTACCGGCAATTTTCAGTTTTGTTAAATCGATTCCGCTGTTCAGCGGGTGGTGGCTCTTGCGCACGTCCGACCCGGACGGAATTTGACGGCGGATGAGCTTATCCAAAGCCGCGTAGTTAATATCTTTTTCCGCTAACTTTACGGTTTCCATGCCGCAGCCAATATCCACGCCAACCATGCCCGGCACAATTTTGTCGGTTATGGTCATGGTTGTGCCAATTGTACAGCCCATACCCGCGTGTACGTCCGGCATAATGCGTAATTTACAATCGGCAAATTCTTCCCTGTCGCAAACAGATTTTACTTGTTCAAATGACACGCTTTCCAACTCGTGTGTGTAGCAAATTGCAATATTATTTTTTCCTTTTACAGATATCATATTAACACCTTTCCAAATACATAAAATGATTCTACTCCGCCATAGTGCCCGGTTACTTCGTCTTTGTCCATTTCATCGCAGCTTGCTGCCTTTATTACAAGCTTATTGTACTCCCCTTGGGTTTGAAGTTCTGCAACCGGGAAGGCATAGCCTTTTTGTTTCTCCTTCCAGCCATCACCTTCCACAAGAATTTTCAACTCTATCGGTTTGTATCCGTTTTTCAAATAAAAATGCTCTACATACCCACCGGCAGAGCCCACATCTACACGGCTAAAACCCAACTCGTAAACGCACTTTTCCCAAAATTGCAGAAGCTTACTGCCCCTGCCCTGTGCTTTGTAGTCCCATTCAATGGCAATTCCGTCAAGGGAAAAACATTTGTCATCGCCCCAGGGGCTTGGGAAACCGTACGCGCAGCCAACCAACCGGTCGTCGATGTAGTAACCTGCAACAGTGGCAGGATAATCCCTGCATATTGCTTTGATATTTTCTGTCCCGCCAAGGTATTCTTCCACGATTTTTTCCAATAATTCATAATCACTTTCAGGAACAGTTTTTACTGTTTCCACAAAAACACCTCCAACATGCTAAAAAATTTAATCCATTATACCATAATGTTTACAAAAATCTATTGTACGTTAATCAAATTTTTGCTAAACTTTACTTAGTAAGCAATATATTTTTTACACCATTTCCAATATTAGGAGGTACAACATGGCAAAAGTAATTGGCAACCCGGTACCAAACATGCCCTGGGAAGACAAACCTGCGGGTTACAAAGAAGTTCTTTGGCGTTACAGCCAAAACCCCATTATTAAGCGCAACCCAGGGCCAAAGGCCACAAGAGTATTTAACAGCGCGGTTATCCCTTACGGAGATGAATTTGTAGGCATTTTCCGCTGCGACCACAGGGACACAAGTATGCATATTCACTTTGGCAAAAGTAAAGACGCCATTAACTGGGAAATTGACCACGAAGACATCAAATGGGTAGATGAAGAAGGCCACCCTTTCCAACCGGATTATGCGTATGACCCGCGCCTTATAAAAATGGACGATGAATACTACGTAATGTGGTGTACCAGTTTTGGCGGCTCGCCAACAATCGGCCTTGGAAAAACAAAAGATTTTAAAACCTTTGTGCGTTTGGAAAATGCATTCTTGCCTTTCAACCGCAACGGGGTATTGTTCCCGCGTAAAATAAACGGCAAGTACATGATGTTAAGCCGCCCAAGCGACAACGGACACACACCTTTCGGTGATACATTCATCTCTGAAAGCCCGGATTTAACATACTGGGGCAAGCATCGCAAAGTTATGGGCCGCGGCGACAACTGGGAAGCCCTTAAAATAGGCCCGGGTCCCGCCCCAATAGAAACTGACGAAGGCTGGCTGATGATTTACCACGGCGTAATCCTTACCTGCAACGGTTATGTGTACAGTTTCAGTTCGGCTCTTTTAGACTTGGATAACCCGTCAAAAGTACTGTATCGCGCTTCCAATTACCTGATTACACCGGAAGAACCCTACGAAACGACGGGCTTTGTGCCAAATGTATGCTTCCCCTGCGCCACCCTTTGCGACGCGCCCACAGGCCGTTTGGCAATATATTATGGCTGCGCAGATACTTACACAGGCATTATTTTTGGTACCGTAGACGACATAATTAAGTTTACAAAAGAAAACAGCAAGCTGCGGCACGGTGACGGTGATATAGGAAGAAATTAGACGACAGCGAAAAAGTACCCCCTGATATCAGGGGGTACTTTTTTAAAGTTTATGACAAATTAATATCAAAGTATTTCATCCTGTCATCTGGCTGTACAAAAATGGTATAATCCTTTGACAATATCTTAATATTATGTAAAAGGTGGTTTTTTCATATGAAATCCAAAAAAATTTTTAGAACAGCCATACTAACGATAATCCTGTGTGTTATGGCAGCCACACCTCTTACGCAATTCGCGGCATATGGCAATGCTGCCTTGCCGCATGTTGTACAATCTACGGAAATGCGGGGGCTTTGGGTAACATCTGCCTATAATTTAGACTGGCCGTCCCGCAGAGACCTTACCCCGGCACAAATAAGGGCAGAAATTGACGACATTCTTACCCGGGCTGCAAACCAGGGCATTAACGCGGTATTTGTGCAAGTACGCCCTGCCGCGGACGCCCTTTACCGTTCCGATTATTTCCCGTGGTCACATTTATTAACGGGTACCCAGGGGCAGGCACCTGCCAATAACTTCGACCCGCTGGAGTACTGGGTTCAACAAGCCCATGCTTTGGGCATAGAGGTTCACGCATGGCTCAACCCATTCCGGGTTACATTTCCAAACCAAAATATAACAAACCCAAGATACCTTTCCGCCAACCACCCTGCAAGGCGCGACCCCAGCTTAGTTATCGCTTACAGGACAAGCCTGTTTTTTGACCCGGGCAACCCGGCGGCCAGGCAGCTAATTGTTAACGGCGCGGCACAACTCATGCGAGACTACAACCTTGACGGTATCCACTTAGACGACTATTTTTATCCAAGCCGCAATTTCCCGGACCAAGCTACCTTTGCCCGCCACGGCGGAGACATGGACTTGCATGACTGGCGGCGAGAAAATATAAACACCCTTATTCGCGATTTACAGCGGGTAACCCACGAAGCAAACCCGGATGCCAGCTTTGGTGTCAGTCCATTTGCAATATGGATGAACGCCAGCAATCACCCATTTGGAAGCAATACCAGAGGCGGGATAGAATCCTATTACAACCAGTACGCGGATACCCGCCGCTGGGTGCTGGAAGGCTGGGTAGATTACATTGCCCCGCAAATTTATTGGGTAGAAGGCAATGCCGCCGCCTGTTATGAAATTGTTCTTAGCTGGTGGGAAGACCTTGTGCGCGGCACAGATGTTCGTCTGTACGTGGGGCTTGCCCCGTACAGAGAGGTAAACAGAGAAACAGAACAGCGGTTTGCCAACTGGAGACAAGGAGAAATTGTTCGGCAGTTAGAACGCAATGCCCGTTCAAGGGAAGTACGCGGCAGCATTTTCTTCCGCGAACGCTTTATGCGCAGCTCTGTAGGTGACGCGATTGGCGAGTTTTACAGGCGTAACTTACCCGGGCAGGTACCTACCCGTCGGCAAACGGCCGCGCCGCCGCTAACGCCACAGCCTCCGGCTAACCAACCGCAAATTCCCCCTCCGCCACCCCCACAGCAACGTCCCGCAAATGATATTCCGCGTATTCCCATACCCACACCGCCCATGCCCGCGCCTGCAAACCCGACAATGGACAGGTTACTGGTTGCACAGCCTTCCCGGGCAGAATTTACCGTAACAGACGCAAGCGGTTTTTGGTTTTACGGCTCGGCTATACCGGGCGTACATGTTTATGTAAACGACCAACGGGTTACAGACCGTACAGCGGAAGGGTTTTTCAGTGTTTTTATGCCCCTGGAGCGTGGGCGGAACAACTTCACATTTGCCCAGCGCGGCCAAACATCCGTAACCCGTACAATTATTAACAACGCACCTACCCCCGCAGCACCACCGGCGACAATGGCGGTGGGTATTCAAAACCCGTTTCCCGCCACAGACGAATGGGCGCGGACCGGCTCTACAGTAACATTACGGGCCACAGCCCCTGCAGGCGCGACAGTTACTGCAGAAATTGGCGGGCAAACAGTTACTCTAACCCAAACAAACGCAAATTTACGGGCAACCGCGTCCAATATTGTAGCGGCTCAGTTTACCGGTACTTTTACCCTAAACACCGCCGCCGCAGATGATGCCATCTTAGATATTGGCCGCCCGGTGTACACCATGACATGGGACGGCCAGACACGTACGGTAACAGCCCCGGGGCACATCCGCCAACTAGGCAGGTCGGCCCCGTTTTTTGCAGAAGTCACATCTTCTTCTGCATGGGTATTCCCCAATGCGGCCACCACCGGCGGCTCCGGCTGGGCATTGCTGCGGGGCCAGACAGACCGTGTTACGGCAATTACAGGCAACTGGGTGCGCCTTGCCTCCGGCGGCTGGGTGGAAAGGGAACACGTGCGTACTTGGCAAGACAGTAATCTTGTTCCGGCTGCAGGCTTCCTTTCCAACGGACGGTACACCCCGGGCCGTTACTTTGACACCGTCACTTGGGAAGCCCCTTTCTCCCCTGCCGTACAGACGGAATTTGACGGCAACGAACTGATTGTCTCTTTGGGTGTGCAAGCAACCGCGCCGCCAATTTCCTACAATATCAATGACACATTATTTTCGGAAATCCGCATAGGCACTCACAACGGTGCGCCCGCATACTTCATGACTCTGCGGGAAGGTCAGCATCTTGAAGGTTTTTACACCACTTATACAGACGGAGAACTTCAACTTGTTCTGCGCCGCAGACGCCCCTTAACCCCGGGCAACAACCCGTTTGACGGCTTCACCTTTGTAATTGACGCGGGCCACGGCGGCACAGACCCGGGCGCGGTTGGCCCAATGGGCCCGGTAATGTCCGAGGCCGTAATTGTGCTTGCCCAAGCCAATCTTATTACCCGTGAGCTTGAAGCCCTTGGTGCCAACGTAGTAAGAATCCGCGACACAGACACCTTTTACACCCTGCAGCAGCGTGTAGACCTAAGCCGCGCCGCCAACCCGGACATGTTCCTGTCCCTCCACGTTAACGCCACTGCGGAAACTACAAACGCTACCAATATCCGAGGCTTTACCGTATGGTTTAGGAACGAAAACAGCCGCCCTGCCGCCGCTTCTTTTATGGAAAGTATGTACAATGTCAACCCCTACACAAACCGCAACCGCGCCCCAAGCCAGGCAAACTTTTTTGTTTGCCGTCCCCAATGGTCGCCGTCCATTTTGCTGGAAGCCAGCTTTACCAACAATATTCACGACTTTTCCTGGCTGATTAACCCACGCAGGCAGGAAGAGTACGCCAGAGCGGTTGTGAATGCGCTGTTGGCGTATTATAGGTAGGCAACTTAAAGCCATCATGATTTTGTAATCGTGATGGCTTTAAGTTATAGTGTTAAATTTATCATATACACAATTTTGACAAAATATACATTATTATTTGATAAAATTTGACAACTAATAAATCGCATGCTACGATATAGTAAAACAGCACATTAAACGAAACCATTCGACAAGAACAATTTTTGCTTTATGTCTGAGGAAAGAGGTTTTATGAGAATTTTTGCGTTACAAATTTTCACACTGATGCCCATTGTTCTGACAGTAAATATGTTAGCTTTTCTGGCGGCAAAAAGTACACTAAGCACAATGTTGCTGAAAATTGCCATTGCAGTATTGAGTATAGGAGTCATTTCATCTTATATTGAATCAGTTAATTCAAGTGGTATCGGCGCGAATTTTGTAATATTTATCTATTTTGCTCCTACGATATATATACTGAACTTTACATTGTTTGTAGCGGTATTCAATCATATTGTAGGTAATCTAAAAAGTAGATTGAAAATATTAACAGCTGTTTCTCTGATTGCATTTAGTATTTTTATTTAAAATCCTTACTTGCATAGTGGATACAACAATAGGCTCAAAAGTCTGGAATTGTGTTATAAAAATCTCTATATCGCAGTGTTTTCGGATTATTAAAAGCCGAAATTATCACCAATTCAACTTTTTCAAGCATTTCGTGAGGTGGGTTAGTGACAAGTGAAAACAGATTCAAGTAGCCTTGCAAATCGTCGCGATTAAAGCTGCTATGTGCGTTTAAAAACATCTTCATTATCGCATGGGCGCGGTTTACGGGATACAGGGGATTCTCTTTGTCCAACATTCCCTTTAATTCCTTTGACGCATAGCTAACACTGTTTAATGCCAGTTCTTTTACCAACTTTTTATGCGCAGCTTCTTTATCATGTATCAGCTTGGACTTTGGGGCAATGCGATTGCCGAATGTTTCAAAAGTTTTCTTTTGAGATGGCTTTCCTGTTCCCTCTACCAAAAACAACGTATTAACCTTGTCTGTGGCAACCCCAATGCGGATTTGATTCTTTGATACGCCCCTTAATTTACTTCCGTCTTAATTACGTTCTACATCCTCAGAGCGGACACGATAATATGTTTCGTCCGGCCAAACAGTGCCACTCAAAACAATGCCGTCCTGTATTCCTTCAAGAACAAGAAAGAGTTTTTGTAGCCAATATCTTGATGTTGTAAATGCGTTCTTGTTGTTCCAAGAATCCGCATTGATACTAACGTGACGGAAAAGGTTTAGGCAGTATTCAATCCATTCGCCTATGGATAGCCTGCATTCATCGAAAATCGTTCCTGTTGTCGGAACAAAAGTTTTTTTGCATACACACAAATATCTCTGTATTCCGCCTGCTGTAAAGCCACGTTTAACAATTTCGACATCCCCGCAGTAGGGGCATTTTGATGGTTGATATGAGCTAATCATTTCCGCTTCGCCACTGTCTGACAGCTTGCGGTGGCGGTCATCATATCGCATTTTATACTGCTCCTTCAAAAATTTCTGTGTTGCTGTCAGTTCGTCAACATCATCCCACGGCGTTGCTCGGCGGGATTTTTGCCCCACAGATTTAGGCATCATATTTCACCTTGCTCGCTATTTTCTCCTGTCGATTATATTGATTTAATATCCACTATGCAAGTATGGATTTTATTTTTATAATTCTCTTATGGAGCGCAATATACACAACTGGATGGAGAATATTTTTGGGTCTTTTAATACAAACTGGCTTTATACTATGGTTTTCTGGATAACGGCTATTTTAGGAGCCTTAAGTGCATTAATCACTCACTGGATTATGCTCATACAAGCACTAAAATTTACACGAGGGCAGCTAACTAAAAAGATATGGATTATAATCGCATTTTTCCTTCCAATCGTGGATTCTGCGCTATATCTTCTTGTACAGTTTGCAAAAACACTTTATACCATTCCAAGTAAGTTAAGAAAGTGAAGAAACATTTTGTAGCTAAATAAACCGCGATAAAATGCATAGGAAGGAGGATTTTATAGGGATTGAGGAACTGCAAATTTTCACTTTAATGCCCATTGCTCTAATTGCAACTGTTGCGGTATTTTGGATTGGAAAGGGTACGACAAGCATAATTGCACTGTACTGTGCAGTATTTTTATTAGGCATAGGAGTCGCTTCGGCTTATGCTCTTACTATCAACACTTTTCGTTTTGGTAGCTTTGGAGGACTGGGGGTTATAGCTGTAGTACCCTTCTATTTGATGCCAAACATACTTATGCTGAATTTCACATTGTATGCTGTGATGTTCAACGACATTACAGAAGGACTGAAAGGCAAACTGAAAATGTGGACGGTTGTTACGTTGACTTCATTTAGTATATACTTATATATGCTAAACATAGAGAGTAAAATCGTTAACTGGATGCGGTATTATTTTGCCTCTGAATCGGCTGTTACAATTGTTTTATGGATACCAAGTGTACTGTGGATTTTAAGCTCATTATTCACTCATTGGGCTATGTTCATACGCGCACTAAAACTCACACAAGAGCAACGCGCTAAAAAGACATGGGCCATAATTGCATTTTTCCTTCCAATAGCAGGATCTGCACTATATCTTATTGTGCATTTTGCTAAAGTGCTTAATACAATCCCATGTAAACAGGTGAACTAAGATGGATAATGATGTGGAACCATGTATTTTATGGTAACTAAATCATTATCTAGGGAGGATAATATGTTAGATTTAATGGCGCAGTTTTTCCCGCTGATGCCCATTGCTTTAATAGTCATAATGGTAGTGTTTTTAGTAAGAAAAGGTAGAACCAGCACTATTCCATTATATATCGCAACATTGTTGCTGGGTATTGGGGCAATTTCGGCATATGCTTTTGTAATTGATGCTAGTCGCTCTGGCAGTATACTTTCGGGAGTAGGTGTTATTTTTGGAATAATCGCCTATTTAATACCCTCTATACTTATGCTGAATTTCGCATTGTATACGGCAGTGTTCAGAAATATTACAAACAGCTTGGAAGACAAGCTTAAGATATGGACAGCTATTTCATTGATTTCATTTGGCGTATATCTATGCGTACTTCTTTTAGATAACAGAATATATAATTGGATGGGACACTCTTTTGGTTTTGGGGTATTTGAACTGATTTATGGTATAATTTTTTATGTAGCCGCATCGTTATGGATTATAGGTATGGTAGTTATTATGTGGATTATGTTTATATACACACTGAAAATCACCAGACAGCGCACTGAAAAAATATGGAGTATAATCGCATTTTTCCTTCCAATAACAGGGTCTACACTATATCTTATTGTGCATTTTGCAAAAGTGCTTTATACAATCCCAAGTAAAATGAGGAGGTGAAGTTGTATTTTCCAAGCAAACATGCAGTAAAGCAGTAAAAATACTAATGGACAGTAAAAATTACAGAGGAGGATTTTACTTATGAGAAAATCTTTTAGCAAAAAAATTATCAGCTCTATCATTGTACTGGTTATGATGTTTTCGGTAATACCTGCAAATGTTATTGCTTATGATATTTTATTACATTCGGCAGATAATGCTGACCAAAATGACTATGCAGCCCAAGGCATTAGTTTTTCCATAATTCAGCCAGATACAGCATTTCAACCGATGTCTGTTGAACTTAATTTTACAGAATCTGAAACCACTAATACGGTTAGCATCCAAAATCAATCATCATCATTAACACGCTATACAATACTCGTACTTGATGTATCCAGTGCCGTCCGTATTCTTGATACCGCTGGTAACATAATATTTATTGCCGACCCTGCGGTTGAATATGTAAAAGCAGCTGCTACAAGCTTTATTGAGCAAGTAGGATTTGCCAGGGGAACAAACTATGTAGCGATAGTTGTATATGCAGGTACCTCAGCTTCCGTTCTTTCGGACTTTACAACAGATACGGACGTATTGCGTAATGCCATAGCAGAAATCACATTTTCCCCTTTAATTGGTCGTAGTATTGCCGCAGGCCTTAATTCTGCATATGCACTGCTGAACAATATACAGAATCCGGATGCAATAAAAAACGTAATCTTATTTACTACCGGAATGACAGATTCAGGTGAGTACAATTTTGTTGGACGCTATAACTCAGACACAATTGGCAGCAGGTGGAGAAACCAAATTACTGGAATCCCTATATTCGCATATGCTAACGTTGCTTATGAAGCAGCAAGAAATGTTGACAGGCTTGCTACATTATATTCAATTGGTCTTTTCCAAAACATTGAAGGCATACCGGAAGAAGGACACGACATAGCACAGCTAGTTCGGTTAATTGCAAGAGACTTAGCTTCGTCGGATGAACACTTTTTTGAGGTAGAAGATCCAAATAATATAAGATTTGTTTTTGGCGAAATAGGAGATAAGATATTTGGAGATTCTATTCCTATAATTGTAATCCCGGGTATTGCGGGGAGCAATTTGAGATGTGCTGTTACTGATGACACCCTCTGGCTTAGTGCATGGGATCTTCTTCCACTTGTAACCAGAATTCCAAGACTAGCTTTCAGTGCCTGGGGTGAATCTATAAACAATATATCGGTGGGACAAGTTTATGGTATTAGTGATCATCCAATAACAGGCTTAAATATCAATCAGTTACTTCCGTATGCAAATATAATGAGGGATTTGCGAGCTGCTTTCCCAGATAGGACAGTTCATTTTTTTGGATACGATTGGCGAATGTGTAACATTCATACCGCTAACTTGTTGTATCAATTTGTTAATCGCAGAAATTATGAAAGAATAGACATCGTAGCCCATAGCATGGGTGGCCTAGTTGCGGCGCAATTTATCGCTAATGGTAATGGCGATAGAATACACAATCTAGTTACGGTAGGAACACCATATCTAGGTTCTCCCAAAGTGCCATATATATTTTTGACAGGTAACTTAGCAAGAATCCTTCCTCCTCACACTGATGCCGCGATGAGAAGGGTTTCATCACATTTACCCGCAGTTTATCAATTGCTCCCTTTTCAGAAACCTCCTGAACAGTACCCCTATTTAGCAGTAAGAACCGGCGGAATATTTAATAGGCAACGGACATATATTTATGCATTTACACATGCATTTATGGAGAATCCGAATAATTTCAACATGCTAAATGTAGACCATCAGTCTGTTCCTGTACAAATAAGACATAACTTTTTCCTAAGATCGTCTCAGTTTATGAATGGTTTGTTTTTAAGCGATGGCCGCCATGTAATCCAAACTGTAAATTACTATGTTATAACAGGAACCGGTAGTCCAACAATACGCACCACCGTCGTTAACACCTCGGGAAATCAGGTGGAAACGCTTAGCTTTTCTGATGGTGACGGCACCGTACCTTATTGGAGTGCGTCTATCGGTGGCAGAGTAAACACTACATCTTTCCGCTATGCACATCTCGACTTAATATTTAGGGAAAACGTAATCAATCATGTTATAGGCGTTTTAAACCACAATGTACCACCGGGCGCAGGCGTTACACCATCTCACCCGGGTACTGTTGTTATACGCATTGCAAGCCCGGTTCAAACCACTATAAGGTTTGGCGATGAAGTACTCTCAAGTAAAGAAGCTTACTTTAACAGAGTTACCAGCTTTGGTTCTTTGCATTTTATCGGCCCGGACGGGAGTGTAGAACTCTTTGCCCTTGCTACGGATAAAATTTATGATGTACTTATTGCTGGGACAGGTTATGGAACCATGACGTACAGCATTGCTTTCTACGACACAAATGGAGATTTTGTTGAGGAAAGAATATTTGTTGACGTTCCAATAACTTACGACACGATTATTACCACAAATACAGGTCAATCTGTACAAACTACCTTAAATGTTGATACTAACGGTGATGGCGTATATGACTTTATCCTATTCCCCTGTGTACCATTAGAGCTTAACACCACCGAAGTAACAATAACGAACTCCATTCCATCACAGTGGAATGTAATCCCGGTAGGAGGTATTGCTACAGGTCCAATGACATTGACATCAAATGATGGTGACATAACATATGGACTGGTAACAGACACGCGCTACACAATCATAATTGACGACGATGTAATCGTTGCTGCTGCCTGGACCGAATGGGGAGATTACATTAGTGTGTGGCTTCGCCATGGCGCAGTAATCACCGAAGCAAGAACAGTCACTGTAGATGTAACCCGTCAGGGCGCAACAGAAACAATAACTATACATTTGCACATATAAACAATTAATATTTAATGAAAGACAAAAGCCATTGCAATTTTCAACGGTTGCAATGGCTTTTGTCTTATAGTAATCTTAGTAAAAATTCTGGAGGCCACCATGAAATACGCAATCATTTCCGATACACACGGTAACAATCACGCCCTTCAAGCGGTTTTGGCAGATGCCGCCGCCCAAGGGGTAGATACATTCTTGCTTCTTGGGGATTATGCAAGCAGCTTTCCGCAAGGGAATGACGTTGTAAACACTATCCGCGGGCTAAAATCCGCGGTAGTTGTTCGTGGAAACGGTGAAGATTATTTTGCTGCCTTAAATGTCCAAGACCTCGGCACGTTTACTCACCAGCAGTTCAAGCCCATGTACTGGGGGTTCACCACCCTTTCCCCCGGCAACCTGGAGTATCTGTTGGGACTACCCAAAAACCTGACAATTTCAGACGGCGATACAAAAATTAACCTTACACACGCAATGGATTTGTTTTACCGCCAGCCTAAAATTAAGCTGTTTTGGTCCCGCCATTTTCGCGAACTTATGGCAACAAAGCCCTTCACCCACCAAGAATACCTGCAACTTGCCCGGGATTCTTTGCTTTCTACCCCGGGGGCGCAAGAGGAAATTTTGACCCTCCCGCAAGGCATATACCTGCTTGGGCACAATCATTTGCAATTTTATATGGAGTATGAAGGGCGGCTGTTTATAAACCCCGGTTCCTGCGGCGAGCCCCTGGACTGGGATACCCGCGCGCCGTACACTATTCTGACAATTACCGGCAGCCGCCCGCAGGTTGAAGAACGGCGGGTTGAGTACGATGTACAACTGATTATTAACGAGTTGGACACCTCCGGTTTTACGGAATACGCGCCCGTATGGAGCAGCATCATGAAAATAGAGGCGGCAAAAGCCCGGGACCATTTCGCGCCTTTTGTAGACCACATAATGGAAACAGGCCGAGCCTTTGGAGAATATCAAGCCCCGGTTAGCAACGCCGTATGGGAAGAAGCCATAAAAACCTGGAAGATGGAGTAATAACGTAATCAAAAAACCAAACAAATGTTTGCATTTTGTTCGCTAATGGTGTAAAATTAGGGTACAAATTTTTATCATCAGAACGAAAGGCGAACACATATGGTTAACATAATAATGAAGCAATCCTTAAGCAGGGACGAAAAAATAGCCCTAATGCAGCAGGACGCCCGCTTCGATGTATCCGACGACGACAATGCCTGCGTACCGGACTTGTCATTCATAAAAGACAAAATTAAAGGCAGACCTAACCCGCCAAAAGTTCCCAAGGTCTTTATGTCAAACGATTGCATTTTTAACTGCGCGTACTGCTTCTGTCGTTCCGGCCTAGACATTAGGCGATACACTGTAGACCCAAAAGAGCTGGCAAAGATATCTGTGGAGGAAGCAATTAAGAACGGCCACGGGGTTTTCCTTACCTCCGGCATATACAAAAACCCGGACTACACAGAGGAACTGATAATTGAAACCATAAAAAGCATAAGGGTAGATTACGGCTACAAGGGCTATGTTCACGCAAAAATTATGCCCGGTACTTCGCCGGAATTAATTTGGCAAGCGGGTCTGTACGCCAACCGGATAGACGTAAACATCGAAGTGGCAAAAAACGAGGGCTACAAGCAAATTGCCAGAAATAAAAACAAAAAAAACATTCTTACCCCTATGGGGCTTATTTCACAGTTTATTCGTGCCAACAAGGAAGAAAGGCAACGCTATCGCCATGCCCCAAAGTTCGCCACCTCCCAAACAACCCAACTAATGCCCGGCAGCACCAACGAAACAGACTTTGAAATTCTTAGGTTGGCAAACGCTATGTACAAAAAATATGGCCTTGCCCGGGTGTATTATTCCCCATTCCACTACACCCATGAGGCCAAGGGCTACCCGGGCCTGCCAAACATTGTCACCCCTGTATGGCGCATGAAACGCTTGTACCAGGCAGACAGGCTTATGCAACTTTACGGCTTTACCCCGGATGAATTGGCCCCAGAGGCCGAAACATTTTTATCTTCCGAGTTAGACCCAAAGGCTGCCTGGGCACTGCGGCACATGCACCTGTACCCCATCGAAGTTAACACCGCGGACTACGAAATGCTGCTGCGCATCCCCGGTATAGGCACCACATATGCAGCGCGGATTATTAAAGCCCGGAAATATTGCAAAGTTACCCATGACGTTTTGCGGGCCCTGGGCGTATCCCTAAAACGCAGCGTCCATTTTATGACCTGCAACGGCAAATTCCTTGGGGCCAGAAGCGACGGCATAGACGTGTACCGGCAGCTTTTAGTTACGCCCATGGGGATGGAATTAAACCAAGTCGAAGATTGTGTAGTTTAGCAGCATAAAAGAAACAGCCCCTTATATAACATTCGTAATGTTATGTAAGGGGCTGTTCTATGTTAGAAGATTGCTGAAACAATAGCAACGATTACTCTAATTACTGTAGCTATGATTCCGCCTCCTGATACATCCGGCAAGCCCGGTAAGCTTGGTAAACCCGGTAAACTTGGTAAACTCGGTAGCCGATCTAACATTATTACACCTCCTTTCTTCTTGAGCAAGGATTACACATAACTGTCCCTTCCTTACGATACAAATTATAAATAAAAATAAACTACATAGTGTCCAAGGTTAATAGTTGTTAACTTTTGCCACAGCGCAGATTTATCTAATCTAAAATTAGTTCACAACACAAAACAAGGTAGGATGTCGATTGAAATACAAAAAAGAAATACAAATAGTTAACATTTGTTAACTTTCACCACAACATAAATTCATTTCATCTATAATAAGTTTACAGTACAAAACGAAGCAGGATGTCGATTGAAATACAAAAAAGAAATACAAATAGTTAACATTTGTTAACTTTCACCACAACACAAATTCATCTCACCTATAATTACTACAGTACAGAAAGCAACACTAAACTTAGTAAAAACTTTGAAAAAGTTTTTATATAGCAAAAGATTCCATTTGTGAAAGGAGGAACAGAAATGTTAGGTTCAGCATTTTTATCATGGGTTGGCTTTACATGGTCATCCGCTATGTTTGCTCTTGCAACAATTGCAGCATTCTTTTCCTAAGAAACTAAAAGACATCAGTTTTAGTAACCGAGTCAAGCGAATCAAAAAAATAAACTAAAAGGAGGTGCGCGTATGTGGTTTGTTGGTGGTGGTCCTTTTGCATGGACGATTCATGGTATTAACATAATGGAAGGCATGGCCGAACTAATTACTATGGTATTCGGCGGTTTTCGATGGTTATTCTAAAACGACTTTTTTACAGCAGGAACAATATTTCTAATGAAAGGGGTGAAAAATATGCTAGGTTCTGCATTTTTATCATGGGTTGGCTTTACATGGTCATCAGCTATGTTTGCTCTTGCAACAATTGCAGCATTTTTTTCCTAAGAGGTATAAAGAAGGTTTTTCACCGGAATCCGAGGTTGATGTGTAATTAACATATTAACACCAAATTCAGCAATATGCGGTTGAATTATCTGATGGATTTGTAGGAATCTGTAACAAATTAAAGAATCAAAAGACATATCTCGTGTCAATCACGGATTCCGGTGGTTAAGCCAAATAATTTAGTAGAATAGTAAATAAATAGAAAGGAGGTGCGCGTATGTGGTTTGTTGGTGGTGGTCCTTTTGCATGGACGATTCATGGTATTAACATAATGGAAGGCATGGCAGCATTGGTTACTATGGTTTTCGGCGGTTTTCAAGGATTATTCTAAAACGACTTTTTTACAATCGGAACAATATTTCTAACGAAAGGAGAAAAAATCATGCTAGGTTCTGCATTTTTATCATGGGTTGGCTTTACATGGTCATCCGCTATGTTTGCTCTTGCAACAATTTTTGCGTTTGTATCATAAAGTAAGGTTTAAAATTTATATATTAAAATACTAACGAAGGAGGTGTGCATATGTGGTTTGTTGGTGGTGGTCCTTTTGCATGGACGATTCATGGTCTTAACGTAATGGAAGGCATGGCTGCGCTGGTTACCATGGTATTCGGTGGCTTTCAAGGACTATTTTAGTACCGGCTATGTTATTTAGCATAAATTTTCAAGGAGGTTGTCTTACGGGGCAGCCTCTTTTCTTATGCTTTAGAAAAATACTCTTTATGAAACGCACGCGCAAACGCGCTTTATATTCCAAAACTAGGTAAGAAATTTTCAAGGTTAACAATTGTTAACCTTCGCTGCTTGATGTATTTTTATTTTCTATAATAACACCGTAAATCACAAAAAACGACAGAAACATACTGCTTGTAACACGCATGTCTAATTTTGGTGAAAACCTCAACGAGGTTTTTATACATCATCAATCAATAACCGTTTATAGAGGGGGGATAAAAATGCTAGGTTCTGCATTTTTAGCATGGATTGGTTTCACATGGTCAGCAGCTATGATGTTCATTGCAACCATTTTCGCTTTTCTTTCCTAGTACCAGACTCTGCAGCTGACAAGTTAAATGCGGATTCCGGTGCTATGTAAAAGAAAATTACTAATGTATAAATGGGAGGAGGTGTACATATGTTCTTTGGTAGTGGCGGCCCTTTTGCATGGGTTCTTCATGGTCTTAATGTAATGGAAGGCATGGCCGAATTTATTAACATGATATTCGGCGGCTTTCACGGATTATTCTAGTATCATCAAAAATTAATACTTTGCGAAAGGAGGGAAAATAATGCTAGGTTCTGCATTTTTATCATGGGTTGGCTTCACATGGTCATCAGCAATGTTTGCTATTGCTACATTTTTTTCTTTTATTTCATAATAACAAGAATGAATTCAAAGCATCCAAAAAACACTAATGAAAGGGGGGACGTATATGTTCTTTGGTAGTGGTGGCCCTTTTGCATGGGTTCTTCATGGTCTTAATGTATTGGAAGGAATGGCCGAATTAATTAACAGAGTATTCGGTGGCTTTCACGGATTATTCTAATTCTGCTCCCTAAAAGTTTGATATAGATTATCGACAAAAAAAGACTCGGTTCTAAAAACAAGAATCGGCTCTTTTTTTGTCGAAAAAATATCGGGGTTCGAATTGATACAATCCGGTTACTCCAGCGGTGGATAAAAGTTCATCATAAAATGCGTATCGGTATCAAAAATACTTGCAACTGTATCGGCAATAAATTCACTTAACAATTCCGGGGTGTGGTTTAACAGCAAATATCCTATTGATACATCGGACGACCTTGTTGTTGGCCTTGGGGGGGAGTGCCACGTATGCGTTACCGTTTCATGCCGTACCAGACGGCGGAACTCATTTGTTATCGCCATTGCGTCCGCGCCCATCGCGCCGTACAGCCGCCAAATTATTTCGGTCATATGCGCGGGTAACTCTAATTGCAATACATCTCCCAGCGCAGCCATTAGGGTGCTGAGTGTGTATATCGCAGGTGGTATTTCAACTGACCTAACATCCCGCATAGTGCCAAAAAGCCGATTAATTAACTCAAACGCGCCATATTCAGGCGGTTCACTTCCCATGTCAACCCCAACAATACCCGCAATCAAGTCTTCTGAAACATAATAATGCGTTATCTTACTTCTTGTGGCCGGTGGTAACCCGGAAACCAAATTTACCGTGTCTGCGTTTAATAATGGCGCACTAAAGGCAACTACCCGTATTATGTTGTCTTCAAACCCCATACGCACTAATTCATATGTCGCAATGTACGATAAATACCCACCCAAAGAATGGCCGGTAATATAAATGTTGGCACCGTCAAGCAGTGAAAGTGTGGCAGGGCTGTTTAAAACATTAACAAGAGAATTTATGTGGGAATGACGTTCCCCTGCCATGCTTCTAAAATTACACCACCATGTACCGGATTGGGTTAACAATGCCGTGCCAACATTCCCGTCGCTTCCGCGTATTGCCAAAATTATCGTATCTTCATTTAAGCAGGAATAAAAAGTGATACTAAAACCCGTCGCCCTGTCGTAGTAGGTTGACAACAGATACCAGCCTTCCATTTCTGCCAAGAAGTTAAAACCGTATCTATTTTGACCGGCAGCACCGGACATCATAATATAATTTACGAATGGGCGGTAATGCAAGGAAGAAAACTGCGGCGAACCCGGTTGCTTCCCGACATTAAAGTCGAATGGGAAAAATGCCATATGCGCAAATAACGCCAGCTGCAAATCCGAAGGAGATTTACGAAGGGGCGGAGCTTCTGCAACTTCCGGAATATATTCATCATATATTGTAGGCTCTTCATGTACTGTAGGTTCTTCGTATACTATTGGCTCTTTGTATATTGTAGGCTCTGCGTGTACTGTAGGCTCTTCGTATATTGTAGGCTCTGCATGTACTGCAGGCTCTTCATGTACTGGAGTTTCTTCATATATATTTATACTTACATTTTCACCGGCAGGTGTGTTACGCTGCCAAAGCAGCAAGCTGGTAAGTGAAATAATGCCAATGATACATAAAATCACAACCGCTTTACATACTTTCACTGCCATAGTCTCTTGCTCCTCTCAAACGTTAACACACTCACCCCCTGATATCAAAATGTTATATCAGGGGGTTAATGTTTGTTAACCTTCGTCGCAATGCAATCCAGCCTTGTTTATAGTAATTTGTATAAATATTATACATTAAACCGGCGTGGCGGCAATAAAAAAGCGTAAAAATGCGTAAATACGTTTATGCTAAAATTGTTAATAATTGTTAACCTTCACCATTATACAGTTTTATCTCATATATAATCAACATGTCATTGCCAAATACATAAATTATAAGGAGGCATTTATGGGTATCTTAACAAAAAGAAAAAAAGTTATGCAGCTCATGAAAATCATTCTTGCGTGGGGGATTATTGTTACAATTATATTGTTGTTTCCGCTTAGCCTGTATGCTTCACAGCAAAATGCTTCTGCAGCAGATGTAGACACATTGGCCCAAACAGTACTATACTACAATCAACGGATGGTTATGGCAAGCAACCGTCAATTCGAGATTAACAACAGGGTACAAGGCATAACTTTCCGTCTTAACGAAGCAACCGATGCTGACGAGATAGCGGAAATGCGAGAAGAGCAGGCAAAACTTAATAAGGAATTGATCGCATCGCGTAACCAGCTTGGAATATTGCAGGCGCGTATCGATGAAATAGAATCGCAAATTGCCAATTATACGGCGCAAGCAGATGTTGTTGTCTACCCCGAAATTATCAACGATTTCGAAACTATTTATTCCGAAATTGCTTATTCCGAAACTGTTGACCCTGAAATTGTCAGTGCTGAAATCGTACATCCCGAAATCGTACATCCCACAACCGTTCGCTCAGAGGAGACCTCTTCCGTTTCAATCAACAGTGTTCTTGCTGCAACTGTAGGAATAAACGTGTTTCCGCCGGGCCCGGAATTGCCAAGTACAGCAACAATGGCTCTTATCATTATTGTTATATTCTGCATAATAACGGCATTTGCAATAAAAAGACTTAGCCGTAAGCGCAGCAAAAGATATTTATTGTTAAAAGCTGCCGTTGCCGTTGTTATTGTGGTTTCTGCCGGTAGTTTTGTTGTACACAATCACGCAAACGCAAACCCTGCACGCCATGCTAACAGCCCACAAACATTTGTACTTGAACGGGTAGAAACAAAGACACGGGTAATTACTACTTCCGGTGTAGTGCAAAGTTCCGAGACTGTAAATATTTTTTCAATGCAAACCAACCCTGTTTTAGAAGTTCTTGTTGATGTAGGAGACAGGGTGAGCGAAGGTGACATTCTTGCACGCTTGGATATGTCCAGAGTAGAACGGGATATAGAGCAAGCAGAACTTAATCTTTCCAGTGCGATTACATCTGTGGAAGAAGAGGCCCGCGCCAACAATAATGCAGTTACAAATGCAGCTACATCCCTTGAAGCATCACGTATCGCGCTGTCACGCCAACAGCTTAACACTGCAAATATCGCAGCCGATTTAAGGGAAGCAGAAGAAAATATGAACGAACCCTTTGATACGTCTACGTTTGACAGGCTTATCGAAGACGCGAGAACAAATGTAGAAAGACGTACCACCGATGTACGCAACGCCGAGCAAGACCTGCGGGAAGCACTTTATGATTTTGATGACTTCATTTTTGTAAACAATATTACCGAAGCAAGAGTTAGGCTGGAAAGAAGTATCACCGCACTTCAAGATGCCATCGCAGATTTAGAAGAAGAGCGAAATTACCGGCCAGAACCATTTGATGCGCATGTTCATCAAAATAACATTGACGACGCGCAAAGAGCTCTTGACAGAAGCCGTCAAGACAGAGATGCCGCGTGCGAACAGGTAAATGACGCGGAATGGAGACATTTCATGGTTTCGTCAACACCGGATGCTTCACACGCAGAGGTTGTTGCTGCAACCAACGCTCTTAACGCCGCACGTACACAGTTTGAAAATGCCGAACGTGCTGTTGAAAATGCCGAACTAAACTTAGAGAGAGCAAGAACAAATTTAACAAGAGCAAGAGATGAGTATAACAGACGTACATCAGAAGGAAGAGATAACATTGTTTCCGCATTGGAATCTGCTGTTGACCAAGCTGAAAATCTGGTGGATGACGCAAGAAGAGCGTACGAAAGAGCTAATTCCGAGTTGGAAAGAGCCAGAGAAAATGCGTTGGAGCAAACAGAAAACCATCTTAACAGGGTGCGTGACAACTTATCAGACGCAATAAGAGCTTATGAGCGGGTGCTGCGTGACAAAGAAACAGCAATGGAAGACTTCATAGAACTTAACACCAACAGGCTGGAAAATGCGCAAAGGTTATATTCCGACAGCCAAATTCAGTTACAAACGGCACAAAACAACTTGGCTTCTGCCCAAAACGCATTGAGTCAAGCCAGAAGAAGATCTGTAACATCAGGTACAAACGTAGATATTCAGCAGCTTAATATCGAAAGACTTCAATCACAACTGGATGAAGGCCTTATTGTAGCAACAGCCGACGGAGTAATAACGGCGGTTAATGCCCGCGTAGGCGCGGCTCCAAGCGGAGTACTGTTTGTAATAGAAGACGTAGACAACCTTTATGTATCTGCCAATGTACGTGAACACAGCCTTATTGATTTACACATAGGCCAACTTGGATATGTGACCACCGTTGCAACAGGAAACAGAGAGTTTGACGCGCAGTTAACCTTTATTTCTCCAAGAGCTGTATCACCTGCGGGGTCTACCAGTGTCGAGTTTGAAATAAGGGCCGCAATAAACGATATAGACGGCGATGTTAGAATTGGAATGAACGCATTCCTTAATGTAGTAACCGATGTCAGAAATAATGTTTTCTCTATCCCGCTGTCAGCCATTGTTACAAACGAACGTGGCAGCTTTATATACGCAATTGAACATGGTGAGTTAATGGAAATAATGGTAACCACAGGGCTCCGGACTTCTACTCATGCAGAGGTATTTGGTGACCAACTAATTGAAGGTTTAAACATTGTATTAAGGCCATTGGACGAAAGAGGTAGATAACCGCAATGTGCAACCGCTTAAACGATTCGAGGTGAGAATATGATCTGGGAAAATGCACTTTTGGCAATTTCATCTTTACGGGCTAACAAAATGCGGGCACTCCTTACCATGCTTGGGATTATTATTGGAATTATGTCTATTATTACAATAGTTATCTTGGGTGACGGGCTGACTGCTGCCGTACAAGACGATTTAGCAATATTTGGGACAAACAACATTATAGTAAGCGTACAGGAAAGAAGCCGTTACGAGAATGACGGCCCAAACGACCCGTTTGCCCCGTTTATGCAGCCGGCAGGGGTATCTATCCGCGGTATAACACCGCAGTCCGAAGACTTAATATCAGATCAGATGATCGCCGACATGATTACTCTCTTTTACGATGAAATAGACGGTGTATCCCTTTCCCACTCCAGAGGAGCGGGTGTAGTTAGGGATGGCGTACATGAGGCAAACGTTACTATAAGCGGCGTAAACACAGATGCTTTAGTTGCCAACAACTTAAACTTGTTGTATGGCAGGCTTATTTCCGAAACAGACTTAAAAGAAAGAGCCATGGTAACCGTAGTTTCTGACAGGCTTGTTGCAAGAATTTTTCCGGACGGTACCGACCCGATAGGCCAGCAAGTTAAACTGTTTCTGCCCACATCTATTGAAGTTTACACCATAATTGGTGTATACGAACACGAATTTGTAGGCTTTTTGGGCACAGCGGCATTAGAAGATATGCCAACACCTTTTCATATACCGTTAACCACCGCAAGGCAAGATTTGATAGAGCAAAATTTTACAACCATAACCGTAATAAGTTCGTTGCAACATGACGTCCATGAAGTGACCAGGTTGATTCAAGCCTATTTTGATGTAGTTTTTATCGGAAATGAGTATTGGCGCGTTAGCGTAACAAACATGGCGTCTATGTTGGATGTTGTTATTGGCGTAGTAGGTACAATCTCTCTTGTTGTTGCAATGATAGCCGGTATTTCGCTGTTTGTTGGCGGGATTGGTGTAATGAACATTATGCTTGTTTCTGTAACAGAGCGGACAAGAGAAATTGGCACACGTAAAGCACTTGGCGCGAAAAACTTCCACATTCAGGCACAGTTTGTTATCGAAGCGTTAGTAATTGCGTTGGTTGGCGGAATAATTGGTATGCTCCTTGGTATACTGGGAGGAATTTGCGTAACACCATTAGTTGTGGATGCACCTATTGTGATATCCCCGGGCGTTGTTGTGGGTAGTATGTTGTTCTCTATGGCAATCGGAGTTTTCTTCGGAATTTATCCTGCCAATAAAGCAGCAAAACTTGACCCCATAGAAGCCCTAAGATATGAGTAACAAACCATTGACAGGTAGGTAACATAAAAGCCGCGCGAAAGCGCGGTTTTTGAATTATTTCCATACCGTCTGTATGTGCGCCCAATGGGCAGGGAAAAGCCGTTTATATTCTGCTGTAGCGTACCGGCTGTCGATAAGCATTACAGTGCCCTCATCGGTTTCTGTCCGTATAACACGCCCGGCGGCCTGTAAGACTTTGTTCATGCCGGGGAATACATAGGCATAATCGTAGCCTTTACCGTTGCGCTCGTTAAAATAGTCGCGTATCAAATCGCTGCGCAGGGATATTTTTGGTATGCCCACCCCAACGATAATTGTACCTATAAGCCTGTCGCCTTTCAAGTCTATTCCTTCGGAAAAAATACCTCCAAGTACTGTAAAGCCCAGAAGTGTGTCAGGGTTTTCGCTGTCGAAACGCGCCAAGAAACCCGCCCGTTCATCTTCCGACATTTCTGTTGTTTGCAGCAGGGTTTCTACACCGGGATAACGGGCGCAAAACAAGTCATATACGATGTGCATGTACTCATAAGATGGGAAAAACACAAGATAATTCCCGGTTTTGCCCGCAACGGTCCGGTAGATGGTTTGTACAATTGGCTCGTAACTGCTTTCCCTGTCTTTATACTTGGTAGATATGCCGCAGTGGGACAAAAGCCGTAATTTGGCAGGGTCAAAGGGTGACGGAAGCGTCACCATATAATCTTCCTCTGTGCCGCCCAAAATTTCCCGGTAGTAAGGCAGGGGCAGCAACGTGGCGGAAAATAAAATGGATGCTTTTGCGCGGGATAACCCATCGGCGATAATTTTCGACGGGTTTAAGCAAAACAGGGTTACGGTCACATCCCTGCCGTAAAACTCTAAAATATTGGTATAATGCTCGTCGAAAATTTCCGCAACCATAAGGAACTGGTTTATTCCAAAATACATATCTATGATCATGGGATGCAGCTCGTGGTTATTTTTTGCCGCCAGCCATTCCCCGGCGGCTTCCGCGGCCATTTTTACAAAGGCAATGAAAACCATATCTACTTCCTTTGTTACAAAATTGCGCTTGCCCTCATGCTCTTTTCGCACATCGGAAAGGTAGGTGTTAAGCAGCCGCAGACTTTTTCTTAACTTTTTCGAAACTGCGTCCTTATCTTTTAGGGCCGTTCGTACCTGGCTTAAGTCGCTTTTTCGCATTACGGCAGAATACATATCCCGCACCCTGTCTGTAAGGTTGTGAGCCTCGTCTATCAGAAAAATGTAGTCCCTCTCTTCGTTATGAAAGAAGCGGCGCAGGTATGCCTCCGGGTGAAATACATGGTTGTAATCCCCCACAATCAGGTCACACCACAATGCCACATCAAGCCCCATTTCGTGAGGGCAGACTTGGTGCTTGCGCGCATAAAATTCCGTTTCTGCGGGGGTAATCAGGTCGTTGTTTTCTATTACATCCAAAACGGCGGCGTTGACCCGGTCGTAGTGGCCTTTTGCATTGGCGCAATAATCCGGGTTGCAAATACAGTCGCTGCCCGTGCATATTTTGTCCTTTGCCCTAAGGGTTATGGCCTTAAAGCGCAGACCGCCCCCGGCCATTAGCCTTACGGCCTCTTCCGCAACAGTCCGCGTTACGGTTTTGGCGGTTAAGTAAAACAACGGTGCTGTCTTGCCTTCCCCCATAGCCTTTATTGACGGGAATAAGGACGACAGTGTTTTGCCGATACCCGTAGGCGCGCAGGCGTAAAGCTTTTTACCGGCAGATATTGTGCGGTAGGCGGCAACAGCCAATTCCCGCTGGCCTTTACGGTAAATTGGGAACGGGAAAGTAAGCGTGGCAATGGACTGGTCACGGGTAATTTTCCAATCCCGTTCAAAACGCAGCCATACGCCGTATTGCTCCAGTAAATCCACAAAAAAGTCCGTTATTTCGAAGGCAGTAAATTCCCATGTATGCCTGCGGGTTTCTTCCGACTCCATTTGGAAATAAGTTAGCTGAACAGATATATTTTCCGGCGGGGTTTCCAATGTTTGCAGATACATGTAGGCGTAACATTTGCCTTGGCCAAGGTGCTGCCGGTGCTGTTGATAAATATAGTCCAGGGGCAGCGTTGTGGTTTTTATTTCGTCTATGGTAATTGCGCCATCGGGCTCCGTAATAATTCCGTCTGCCCTGCCCCGCACCAAAACGGGAATACCGTCTATTTCCGTTTCCAGCTTAAGGGAAACTTCCTTTTCGTAATTATCGCCCATCCCCTTCTGGATTTTACGGTGAAGGGCCGCGCCTAAATACATGGGAGCTGCATCGTAAAAGCGATTATCAATATCGCCGCAGCGCAGCACAAGGTCAATTATCTTGTTAACAGAAAGTTTGATGGGTTCCATGGTGTACCTCTTTTATTTATAGTGGCAAATCTTTTTCTTTAAACACCTTTACACTGACAAGATACAGCACAACCCCAATCACTGCCAAAAGACAAAAATGCCACATAAAGTTGCCGTAGTTTACAACGCGGATAGGGTTATAAAACGTATTTATTGTCAAGTAACGGAAAAATTCCAATTCATCGCCAACTTGAGCCATGGTTTGGAACAGGTAAAAGGCAATTGGAATACCCGCCCCAAGGGCCACGGCATTTTTTGACAGGTTAAAGAAGCAGGATGCCAAAAATGAAATTGCGCTGGTGGCAAACATAAGCAAAAACAGACCCAAATTTAGCATGGAATAATAGTAAATGTCAAAATTTACGCGGTTATCCCGCATTATTTGCTCATTGGCAAGCCGCATATTTATTATGTGTATAAACTGCGGCTCTGGCATTCCGGATGCTTCTACGGCGGCGGCAAGGGCTTCCGGGTTGTCTTTTATCAGCCCCATGCTAAAGGACAGCGCAGTTACAGACATTTGCAGCACTTCGGCGGCGGCTTCCAGCCCGGTGCTGAACATGTCCTGCATTAGCTCTTGGTGAGCTTGTTCCCCTGGGGTTTGTTCAACGGCAGGGGCACCTTGCTCTTGCTGCTGTGCTATAAGCATTTGTAAGTATAGCATGTACACGTCTGTGTCTATCCTGCGGGCATTGGCACCGTGTTCAACAGCTTCCGGGTTTGCTAATATAAAATGAAGATTATCCGCCACTTCTGCCCTGCTTTTGCCAAGCATATCGGCTACTTCACGCACATCAGTTGTAAAAGCCCTTGTAAGTATGCCGCCATGGACAAACTGCGCCGTTAAAATACCGGATGCGGTTAGCAAGGCGAACATTACAAAAAGCGCGGTTACAAAATAAACTGCCTTTGTAACAACTACCGTAGTCCGCTTTATTGGCGTAGACAAAATATACGCCATACTGCCCCGGTCTACCTGGTTGGCGATAAGCGAATTGGCGGTGATGATAAGATAAATAAGTACCAAAATGATACCCATGCCCCCGTAAAATTGTGTTCCCAGTACGTTAAGCAAGGAAAAACCTGCAAGAATTTGCTGGCGCAGCCTTGGGTCGTCTATTATACGCTCCATCATACCTGCCATCATTTCCATAACCCCGGGGTTGAATATGCCTATTATCAAGCTGGACATTGCCACAAGAATTACCGTTATTATGCACCACAGACGGATATTTGCCTTAAATGTCTGCTTAAATATGGTTTTGTTAAACATTGTACTTCCTCCGATTGGTACCCCCTGATATCAGGGGGTAGGTTGTGTATTATTTCAAATACAGGCTGTTAAAGTACTGCTCCAGCGTATACTTATTTTCCCGCAGGAATTTGACATTGTATTCCTTAAGCACGGAAAAAAACCTGTTGATGCTTGTGTCATGGACCAGCATTAATACTTGATTTTGGTCTTCCCGTTTTTCCGCAAAGCTAATTCCGCTTACGAAGTTTACGGCGGTAAATCTCGTGTAATCTTCATGGGACAAAAATTCAATCTTAAATGTCTTATTCTCGTTATGACGTATCTCGACGGTGGCTTTTACGTCAATTATTCTGCCGTCTTTTATAAGGGCAACTTTGTCGCAGGTGTCTTCTACTTCTTCAAACAGGTGAGTAGACATAAAAATGGTCTTGCCCTTCTTTTTTTCCTCGTTAAGCAAATCTATGAAACCCACGCGCATTAAAGGGTCCAAGCCCGTTGTCGGCTCGTCAAGTATTAATATTTCCGGGTCTGCCATAAAGGCCGCGACTATGGCGGTTTTCTGCTTCATCCCCTTGGACATGCGCTTTAGGTTTGCCGTTGGGTCTAACTGTAAAATATCTATTATCCGATAGGCGTAAGACATGTCTTTCAGCCCAAGTAAGTCTGCCTGGCGTTTTAAAAATTCTGTTCCCGTGGGCGCGTCGGGGAAGGCAATTTCCCCGGGAATGTATCCCACATATTTCATTACTTTTGCGGCATCGTGCCAGCAGTCAAGGCCTTTTATTTCTGTTTTGCCTTTATCGGGCTTTAAAAAACCCATCATGTGACGTATGGTAGTGGTTTTACCTGCACCGTTTGTACCAACAAAGCCAAATGTTTCTCCTTTGGCAACTTCAAGGTTAAGGTCAAAAATACCGCGGTTGTCGCCGTAATTTTTGGTTACGCTGTGCAATTTAATTTGTTTCAACGAAGAAGTTTCGTTTCGCGTCTCAATCCGTTCCAAAATTAAAGCCTCCTTTGGTGGATTTGTTTTTGCGGTCGTAAAAATTCATGAAATAATCTTCCAAAGTAAACGGTACTTCTGTAAAGAACTTTAGGTCGTAGCCGGATATGGCAGAAATAAACCGGTTCACGTTATTGTCATTTACATGGATATTCGCCTGCTTGCGGTGACGCTTTACAGATGCAATTTGATAAAATGCCGATATCTCTTTAATAAACCGCTCGAATTCCTCCCGGGAGTTAAATTCTACCCTGTACGTCTTGCTTTCATTATGACGCAAATCGTCGGCAAAAAAGCTGGACACCAAGCAGCCTTCTTTTATTATGGCAATGCGGTCGCAAGTGGCGTCAACTTCCGAAAATATGTGTGAAGATAATAAAATTGTTTTGCCGCGCTTCTTTTCCTCTTTTACAAACTCAATAAAAATACCCTGCATAACCGGGTCCAGGCCGCTGGTTGGCTCGTCAAGCACCAAAATATCCGGATCATGCATAAAGGCGGTAACAATGGCCAGTTTACGCTTCATACCCAAAGCCATGCGCTTTAGCCCGCCTTTTGGCTCCAATCCAAAGCGGTCGATTAGTGCATGGGTATAATCCATACTTGTCATGCCTCTTAAGTCGGCCATCATTTTAATAAATTGCAGGCCTGTCAAATTTTCCGGCAGGGCAATTTCACCGGGAAGGTAGCCCAACGTACGTTGAATCTCGTGGTAATGCTTCCAACTGTCTTGCCCGTTTACAAGGGTTCTCCCTTTTTGCGGGCGGGAAAACCCCATAATGTGCCGGATAGTTGTGGTCTTTCCCGCGCCGTTTGGCCCAAGAAAACCGTAAACTTCGCCTTTTTCCACGTTAAAACTAAGGTCAAAAACGCCCCGCCCAAAGCCATAATCCTTTGTCAAATTTTCTATCTGCAATACAGCCATCAATTATTCTCCCCTTTAGTGTATCGTCGATTGTACCACTTTTTGGACAATACCACTAGAGCCGCCGAAAAATTCCATTGTGCCATCCTTTTGGTTTGACACAACAGTTTTTTTTCAATATTATATTATAAACTATTTTAGAATCGAGGGAATTTTATGTCCATTTATACAGGCTGCGGCGTTGCATTATGCACGCCATTTGACAAAAACGGAAATTTTAACGGTACCGAGTACGAAAAGTTTATCGATTTTCAGGTACAGCAGGGTACAGACGCTCTTATTTCCTGTGGTACAACAGGGGAAGCAACAACTCTTTCCAATGAAGAACATATTGAAGTGGTACGCACAGCGGTTTTGGCCGCAAAAAAAGCCGGGGAAAAGTACGGTCGTAAAGTCCCGGTTGTGGCAGGGGCCGGCGGCAATAATACCGCCGCTTGTGTAGCCGCGGGCAAAGCCCTGCAGCAAGCCGGGGCAGACGCGCTAATGTACACTACTCCATATTACAACAAAACATCTCAGCGCGGGTTGGTGGCGCACTTTTCTGCACTTGCAGCAGGAGTAGACTCGCCAATTGTTGTGTACAACGTGCCGCCTCGCACAGCCATGAACATGCTGCCAAAAACCCTTGCGGAAGTTGCAAAACTGCCAAACATACAGGCAGTCAAGGAAACCAGCAGCGACATTAACCAAATTGCCGAAATTATCGAACGCTGCGCAGGTAACATTGACATTTATGTAGGCAACGATTCCGAAATTCTGCCAACTCTTGCTCTTGGGGGCAAAGGCGTAATTTCCACAATGGGCAACATTGCCCCGGCAAGCATCAAAAGCATAGTAGACAAATTTTTTGCAGGCGACATTGAAGGCAGCCGCAAGTTACAGCTTGGTATTTTGCCTATGACGCGCCTTTTGTTTGCAGATGTAAACCCAATGCCCGTAAAAGCCGCACTGCGCATGATGGGCTTTGATATAGGTTATTGCCGCTTACCTCTTGTGGATATCGAGCCAGCATTGGCAGAAGACTTGCAGGATGAAATGAAAAGGTATGGTTTGATATGAGCGACAAAATAAAATTAATTCTTTGCGGTTGTTCTGGCAGAATGGGCACAGCAATAAGTAATATGGTTGCCAATACCGACAATATGGAAATTGTATTGGGTGTTGACGCGCTTCAACCTGCAGAACCACGCCCCTATCCGGTTTATGCCAACATAAACCGGGAACCGACACCTGTGAATGTGATAATAAGTTATCTGCCGCCGACAGAATCCGGCCAGGAGGATACACTGGCTTTACTTGAGTTTGGCGCGGCAAACAACACGCCATTAGTAATTTGCACCACAGGCCTGTCAAAAAATGTGGAAAAGGCTATTTCGAAAGCCTCGAAAAATACAGCTGTTTTCTACTCGGGGAATATGTCCCTGGGTATTAACGTGCTTGCCAATGTATTAACAAAAGTATCAAAATTGCTTTACGATTCCAATTTTGATATAGAGCTTATAGAAAAACATCACAACAAAAAGCTGGACGCCCCAAGCGGAACAGCGGTTATGCTGCTGGATGCCATTATGAAAGCTGTTTACACACAGCTTAACACAATAACAGACCGCACCGGCTCATTAAGCCAACGCTCCCGCAACGAGATTGGTGTCAGTGCTGTACGCGGCGGTAATATAATTGGGGAACACAGCATAATTTTTGCCGGACAGAACGAGCTTATAGAAATTACCCACAGTGCCCAATCCCGGGATGTTTTTGCCGAGGGTACATTAAAAGCCGCCGAGTTTATACACAGTAAGCCGCCGGGTTTGTACAATATGCAGGATCTGATAAACAGTTCTATTTTCAACTAAATCGCAAAGGGGCCATACCATGACAGATTTTATCAGGCAGCAACTCTCGCTTCATCCGTCTATTATGCCGCAGGATATTATAAAAATGTGTTTCCAGGCCGCTTACGGGGCAGAGCATCTTTTGACCGACATCAATAAGGCCAAGGGCTACTTTATGTCCGAATATGAGAGTTGCCAGCCAAACGATGAACCGGTAATTGAATTTATCGCCCCGGATGTTTGCCGTGTTAACATTGCCCCATGGAAGAAGTTTTCCCTACCCCCAGAGTGGCTGTTTCAGTTATTTGTACAGTCCGCTTCCATGCGTTTTGATAACAGCGAAAAGCAATTTTTTGAATTTATATACCAATGGTCAGAGTATGCCCGGGAAAACCAAGGGCAGGCTTTGGCCTTTTCTTTTGACGAATTTGATGATGCTTTACAAAAATACCTTGCCACGTGTAAAAACGACAAACCCCGGGCGATACACCACAGCCAGCATTACCGCGACAACGAAAAACCCGCCTACAGGGTAATTTCCGGACCGCATGTGCGACTGGTGCCTATTTTGACGGCACTTGCGGGCATGGGCGGCGGCGTAATTGCCATAGACGGCCGGGCCGCTTCCGGCAAGTCTACATTAGCGGCGGGGCTAAAATCTGTAATAGGCGCGGAAATTGTTCACATGGACGACTTTTTCCTACCCGCACATTTGCGCACCCAAGAACGCTTAAACGAGCCCGGCGGTAATGTCCACTACGAACGCTTAGCGGAAGAAGTGCTGCCTAATTTACACGATAAGGTCAATGCCTTTGAATACCGGGTTTTTAACTGCGGCACAATGTCTTACAACGGCACGCGCAAAATCATGCCGCGCAAATGGCTTGTTGTTGAAGGCTCGTACAGCCACCACCCTAAGCTGGGTGATTATATGGATGTGCGCGTCTTCTCAACTATAGACGCTACAACCCAAATTTCCCGCATTACCGCCCGCAACGGCGAAAAATTGACAGAAATGTTTGCCACAAAGTGGATTCCCATGGAAGAAAAATATTTTGATGGGTACAAAATTGCGGAGAACGCGCAATTGCGAGTTTAGCATCTACAAAAACTTAAAAATTAAGCGACTCCGTCGCTTCCCGCAGACGGAGTCCAGGAAGTGGAAGCGGGATTTATTCCCGCTGTAACGGCGGGGTTTGGGGCAGAGCCCCATTAAGATAGGAGGTTTCCCATGAAATACTGCAGCAATTGGGACAAAACAAAAGCCCGTCACGCGGCATTCTGGAACGGAACCATGGAAAAAGGCGACTGTCTTCATTCCGTATTTGCAATAAAGGATTTTTCCCGGCCCATCAACCCAACGGGCTACCCTTTCCCGGACGGCGAAGAAGACCGACTAAAATGGTGGACAGACCCGGAGATTATCATCAGGCGCAACCGGGAATGTTTCGATAATACTTACTATGCGGGGGACGCATTTCCAATTTTGTTTCACAACCTGGGGCCCACCAACTGCGCCGGGTACTTTGAAGGCGCGGTACCCCGCTTTGGCCCAAGCGTTTGGTACGCCATAACCCTGGAAGACTACAGCCAACTAAAATTTGACCCAAACAGCTTTATGTACAAAAAATCCATTTCATTAGCGGAAGAATATGTCCTCGACGCCCAAGGGGATTACATTGTTTCCATGGCGGACACATCAGGGATTGCGGACGCACTTTCCGGCTTGCGCGGCCCAGAGCAATTTATGCTGGACCTGTTAGACCGCCCGGAGGAAGTCAAGGATGCCCTTGTTAAGGTGCAGGCCGTTTGGGAGGATGTTAACAAGAAAATATATGAAATTGTACGGGAAAACAACAGCGGCGGTTCCAGCGTGGGATGGCTGCAAACCTGGGCACTGGGCCTTCACGGGCAAATCCAATGCGACATGTCTGTAATGGTGTCACCGGGCATGTTTGATGAGTTTTGCATGTACGAACTGCGCAAACAATCGGAATTTTTAGATTATTCCCTGTATCATTTCGATGGCTACGCCCAAACCATGCACCTGGACCAAATGCTTAGCGTCAAGGAACTGGACGCAATCCAGTGGACAAACATTGCCGGACAAGGGCCGTCCGTGGATTTTATACCGGAACTGCAAAAAATACAAAAGGCCGGGAAGCGTTTAATTTTAGACTCCCCGCCTCACTTGGTAAAAGAACTATTGGACAACCTGGAAGCAAGCAAAATGTATATCCGTACTTGGGTAGGCAGCCCGGCCGATGCAGACAACATGGTAAAAATGATCGGGCAGTACGCAAGAGACTAAAACATAGGAGGAAACAAAATGTTCAAACCACAGCATTATCAAAACCCGGGGGTTACACACGAAAACCGGGAGCCTTCACGGTCGTACTACATCCCATACGACACAAAAACACCGCCCGTATGCCTAAAGGAAGCCAACATTGCCCGGGCCAACTCTACGCGTTTCCAAACCTTGAACGGCCAGTGGAGCTTTGGTTACTACGGAGACGGCCCACACACCTTGCCGGGTAACTTCTTCTCAAATGAATACGACTTTTCCGGGTTCGACAACATTACCGTGCCGTCTTGCTGGCAAACAGAAGGCTACGATATTTGTCATTATACAAATATCAACTACCCCATCCCATGTGACCCGCCGTTTGTACCCGCCGCAAACCCATGTGGAATTTACTCACGGGAAGTATACATTAGCGAAGGCTTTGGTGACAAAGAACTTTTCCTTAACTTTGAAGGGGTAAACAGCGTTTTCTACCTTTGGGTTAACGGCGAATACGTGGGCATGAGCAAGGGCAGCCGCCTTCCGGCGGAATTTAACATTACAAAGCAAGCCAAACCCGGAAGCAACCGCGTAACCGTGCTTGTATTAAAATATTGCGACGCAACCTACATCGAAGACCAGGATTGCTACCGTTTTTCCGGCATTTTCCGGGATGTATTCCTGCTTGCCCGGGACAAAGAGCATGTCCGCGACGTGTTTGTACGCCAGCAATTCCCTTGCCCTAAGTACTCAACCGTAAAACTGCAAGTGGAGATTAACGGCACACCCGGGCTGGAAGCTGCGTATAAAATGCTTACCCAAACCAGACAAAAACAAGTTGCTGCGGGCACGGTAACCCTTGACGAAAACGGTAACGGCGTTGCGGAAATTACTGTGGAAAACCCAAGGCTTTGGAACGCGGAACAGCCATACATGTACAATGTAATAGTTGAAGCATCCGGTGAAACTCTTGTTTTCAGCACAGGCATAAAGCAAATATCTGTACGCGAAGACGGCGCGATGCTGATAAACGGCGTCCCGGTAAAGCTGAAAGGCGTAAACCGTCACGACTTCCACCCATTGCACGGGCAAACAGTTCCCCTGAGCTGGATGGTTGATGACCTGAAAATAATGAAGCGGCACAATGTAAACTGTATCCGTACCGCCCACTATCCAAACGAACCGCAGTTTATACAACTGTGTTCCACAATGGGCTTTTATGTGTGCGATGAAACAGATATCGAGTGCCACGGCATAGTGCCCGACTGGAACGCCCTAAGCCAGTCACCGGATTGGGAAATTGCCTTTGTAGACCGCATGGAGCGGCTTATAGAGCGCGACAAAAACCAGGCCTGCGTAATTATGTGGTCCCTTGGTAACGAATCCGGCCACGGGCCAAACCACGTGAAAATGGCAGAGTGGGCCGCCGCCCGCGACGCAAGCCGCCTTATTCACTACGAAGGCGCGCACCCGCATCAGTCTCAGGAAAAAGACTGTTACAGCATGATAAGCCGCATGTACCCGGGCTTAGAAGAGTACAAAGCCTATGCAGAAGACCCGACAAAAACACGCCCCTACTTCCTGTGCGAATATTCCCACGCAATGGGCAACGGCCCCGGCGACCTATGGGATTACTGGCAAATTATAAACAAATCACCAAAAATGATTGGCGGCTGCATTTGGGAATTTTGGGATCACGGCCTGCAAGCCAAACGTTTTACAGACAAAAACGGAAATGTGTACACTGTCCCCGCCCGCGGCTACAAAAAGGCAATGGAGATAAAAGGCTTTACGGAAAAAGACCTTGCTGAAATGACTGTTGTACAATTCGCGGCTTACGGCGGCGACTTTGGCGACATGCCAAACGACGGTAATTTCTGCTTGGACGGCTTAGTAACCGGCAACAGGGAGCCTCACACAGGCTTTAAAGAAGCAAAAGCAGTTTACGCATATGTGCGCGCTACGGCAGTAGACTTAGAAAACGGCGTTGTGGAAATTCACAACGACTACGACTTCCAAAGCTTAGAGCATTTGTACTTGGAATGGGAACTGACCGACGGCAAAAAAGCCCTGGCAAGCGGCACGGTAACAGAGTTATCCGTACCGCCTCACGACTCACAGGTATTAGAACTTGGCTTTACTGCACCGGAAAATGACGCTGCTAAAACACCTTTCTGCGCGCTAAACATCCGTTTCCGTCATAAAAAATCTTGTAATATTTTCAACCACAGCGATGAAATTGCTTTCAACCAATTAATTGTACGGGACGGTCATTTACTAATGGACAACTTGCCCTCATGCATTACCTGCAACACAATGCCACGCAAACTTGATGTATGCGAAGATGGCACACTCCTTCACATTAAAGGGCAGGATTTCCACCATGTTTTTGACACGGTGCAAGGGGCATTTACGCAAATTAGCCGCAACGGTGTAAATTGCATCACCCAGCCTCTAACATTTGACGTATGGCGCGCACCTACAGACAACGACCGCAACGTGCAGTGGGCATGGCGCAGGACAGGTTTCGACCGGGCCTCCACCCATGTTTACGATGTAGCCCACGAAATTTTTAACTTCGACTATGGCAAGCAATGCACAATTAGAATGCGCTACGCTGTTGGCGGCTACACAAACGCGCCAATCTTGAAAGGCGAAGCAAAGTGGAAAATTAACGATGTTGGCGCGATTGTACTGGCAACCAATGTTAATGTTACCGAAAACAAGCGTATGCACGATGCTCAGCTAATGCTGCCCCGCTTTGGCCTGCGCTTTACAATGCCAAAAGGTACCGAGCATGTGCGCTACACCGGCTACGGCCCCCACGAAAACTATGTAGACATGCGCCACAGCGTGTACAAAGGCGAATTTACAACCACAGTAGACAACATGTTTGTCAACTACGAGTTCCCACAAGAAAACGGTGCCCGCTACGGCGTAACCAACGCCCTGTTTACAGATGCCCGCGGCTTTGGGCTGCATGTTTCCTCATTGGGCAACAACGGGGACAGCTTTTCGTTTAACGCATCCCATTACACCAGTGAAGACTTAGACAAGGCAAAACACGCCCATGAACTTGTGAAGCGTGATGAGACTATCGTAAATATCGATTATAAAAACAACGGTATCGGGTCAAACTCTTGCGGGCCAATGCTGCCGAAACAGTACAGATTTGATGAGTTGGAGTTTTCATTCTCGGTTTGCATAATGCCGTGCCAGGTGGAGTAAGTGGGCATCATTATCTTTGGTGCGTCGGGTGCGGGAAGCACTACACTTGGTAAAGAAATTGCTAAACGGCTCAATTTTCAATATTTAGATATTGACGATTATCTATGGCGTTGGGATACAAAAATACCGCTTACAGCTACTCGTCCTGTAGAGGAACGGACTGAACTTTTGTTGAATGCTATAAAAATGCATCCGCGTTTTATTTTAGCAGGCACCATTTTTAGCAACCAAAAGTTGTTTGAGCCCGTAATTGATTTAGCAGTTTTTCTATCAACGCCTGCGGAAGTTTGCGCACAGCGTGTCCACACCAGGGAACTTGCACGCTGGGGAGAGAGAATTCTTCCGTCTGGCGACATGTATAAGGCAACTCGATTCCACGGTGATTTTGATGATTATGTTGACAACGCTCAAAAATATGAAACAGCAGATGCATCAAAATTCGGCCGCAAACTGCATGAGCAATGGATTTCAGAGTTACTATGCCCTGTTCTGCGGGTGGACGGAATGAAAAGCATTGCCGAAAATGCTGATTGGGTGATAGAGCAATTTCTGAACCTACAGCGCGAGTAGTATAGTATTTTCAATGAGTAGCGAAAATTATCCGGAGGCGACAACATGATTTTTTACAACGCGCGGGCAATCATAGTAAAAAAAGAAAATGCGAAGGAAATGGTGCTGGTTCAGCGGTGTTTCAGGAAAGGTTATCCAAGGCATTTCGAATTCCCCGGTGGCTGCAACGAATGGGGCGAGTCAATTATTGATACGTTAAAACGGGAGGTCATGGAAGAAGTGGGCTTAACCGTAACAAAAATCTACGGAATGGAAAACTACATGGCTCATGGCGATGTGGAAACATTCGTACCTTATTCTGTTTATTTTGGTGTGCAAGGCTGGACATTTCAAACAGGCGAGTTCGCGGGACAGCGGGGCAAGTCCGTTGGCGTGCATTTCAAGTGCGAAGCGGAAGGCACCCCACTGGAAAAAGGCGACAAAACTGTGGAAATCCAATGGATAACACCGGAAAGGCTACGGGAGCTGCTTGACGAACCGAATATGTTCGGGGATATTGACAGAGGGGCAGCAGAGTTATATTGCGCGGAATTTGGGTTGTGATTTTTTTCAACATACATCTAAGGAGGTTTTACAATGCACGAAATTAAAATTGGTACCATCGTACCGGCGGGTAACGCAAAAAAAATGATCCCAAGGCTTATCCCTTACGGCTTCGAAACTTTTGCCCTAATGTTTTGGGAGTCTATCGGCAAAACAGATGTGCAACAGCTGGCCACAGACGTTATGGCCCTTTTAGAGGGCACAGGCTGCACAATTTCCAGCATTGGCGTGTACGGCAACCCGTTGCTGGACAACGAGCGGGGCGAAAATTGCAGAAAAAGCTGGGAAGCCTTAATCAACGCCGCCCGTCTTTTCAAAACAGACATCGTAGCGGGCTTCACAGGCAGGGTTTTGGACGCGTCCGTAGACAAATCCATCCCCAAGTTTACGGAAGTTTTTACACCGCTAACGGAACTGGCCCGGGAAAAAGGCGTAAAAATCGCCTTTGAAAACTGCGATATGGGCGGCGATTGGAACCGTGGCGACTTTAACATCGCATTCAGCCCAAAAGCCTGGGAGCTGATGTTTGAAGCCGTACCTTATGACAATATTGGCCTGCAGTGGGAACCGTGCCACCATATGGTACAGCTTGTAGACCCAATCCCGCAGCTTCGCAAATGGGTTCACAGGATTTTCTCCATCCATGGCAAAGACGCAACAATTGCATGGGATGTTATTAAGGAGAAGGGCATAAAATGCGGCGAACCGTACGCCTGGCACCGAACACCGGGCTTTGGCGACAGCAACTGGACAGACATAATTTCCATTTTACGTATGGCCGGCTACAAAGGCGCGATAGAGATTGAGGGCTGGCACGACCCAATTTACAAGGGCGAGTTGGAATATGTGGGGCAAGTTCACGCCCTTAACTACCTTAAAAACTGCCGCGGCGGCGACTGGGTTCCAAACCTGGAGGCGTAATTATGCTGCGGCAAATTATGACGGCCCCGGGGGTTATTGTATTTGAAAATGCAGAAACACCAAAGCTGAGCAAAGGGCAAGTGCTTCTGCGCATGGCACACATTGGCGTATGCGGTTCAGACATTCATGTCTACCACGGCAAGCACCCATTCACATCGTACCCCATTACCCAAGGCCACGAAGTTGCCGGGGAAATTGTTGAACTTGGCGAAGGCATATGCACACTAAATGTCGGACAAAAAGTTACAATTCAGCCCCAGATTGTGTGCCAAAAATGCCACCCATGCCGCAACGGCAAGTACAACCTTTGTGAAGAGTTAAAGGTAATGGGCTTCCAGGCAACAGGCGCGGCGTCGGAATTTTTTGTGGTAGACGCAGCCAAAGTCACACCACTGCCGGACGGCATGACCCTTGTAGAAGGCGCGATGATTGAACCCCTTGCCGTAGGCGTCCACGCTGTAAATCAGGCAGGTGGCGTAGAGGGCAAAAATATAATTGTCCTTGGCGCAGGGCCGATAGGCAACCTTTTGGCCCAGGCGGCAAAAGGCTTGGGCGCGGCGAAGGTCATGATTACGGACATCAGCGATTTCCGCCTGACAAAAGCCGCAGAGTGCGGCATAGACATTTGCGTAAACACTAAAGAGAAGGACCTGGGCCAAGAAATTGCAGCCCACTTTGGCTCGGACAAAGCAGATGTAATTTTCGAATGCGCCGGTACAAATGTTACCATTTCGCAGGCCATAACATTCGCCCGCAAAGGCTCTATGATTGTAATTGTGGCGGTGTACGACGCGCCCCCAACGGTGGACCTGGCACTGGCAAATGACAAGGAATTGTGCCTGAATAACACAATGATGTACCGCAACGAGGATTACCTTGGCGCGATAGAGCTTGTAAATGCCAAAAAGGTGAAGCTTGAGCCGTTGGTAACGCGCCATTTTCCATTCAACAAGTACAAAGAAGCCTACGAATTTATCGACGCTAACAGAGAAACAACCATGAAAGTTATAATCGACATGTAGGGGTGGTTACAAACCGCCCGTCACAAAATATAAGGAGGATTACAAATGCACAAAATTATTGTTGCCGGTTGCGGCATGGTGTCCAATTCTTGGATAGAAGTTACACAAAAACGCAGCGACTGCCAAATCGTCGGCCTTGTAAACAGGAACGTCGACAGGGCAAACGCAAAAAAAGCCGAATTTGGCCTGTCCGCAAACACATATTCCAGCCTGGAAGAAGCCCTGGAAAAAGAAGACGCGAACCTTGTATTCGACCTTACCGCACCGGAGTCCCACTACCACATAGTTACAACCGCCCTAAAGGTCGGCTGTCACGTTTTTGGCGAAAAGCCAATGTCCGACACATTAGAAAATGCGGAAAAAATGGTACAAGTCGCAGAAGACACAGGCCGCGAATATTTTGTAATGCAAAACAGACGATATGTACCGGGTATTGTTGCCATGCGCAACTTTTTACACACAGGCAAGCTTGGGGTAATTGGCCAACTGTCCGCCAGCTTCCAGCTAGACCCGCACTTTGGCGGCTTTAGGGAAGACATGGACAGCCCCCTTTTGGCAGACATGGCTATTCACACCTTTGACGCCGCCCGCTTTATCACCGGCAAAAACCCCGTTTCCGTTTACTGTCACGAATATAACCCCGCCTGGTCTTGGTACAAGGGCAACGCCGCCGCTGTTTGCATCTTCGAAATGGAAGACGGCTCTGTATTCGACTACCGGGGCAGCTGGTGCGCCAATGGCATGAACACATCCTGGGAGTCTGAATGGCGCGCTGCCTGCGCAGACGGCGCGGTATTCTGGGACGGCAACGTAAAACTGTACTACGACTTAACTTCCACAGGCTCGCCAAAAACAGGCCTTGCCAGCGAAAACGAAATTACTGCCAACTATATCGACATCCCAATCCCGCCCCAGCCATTTGGCGGCCACCACATGTGCATAACAGAAATGTTTGACGCGCTAAACAACGGTACACGCCCGCAAACGGATTGCCGGGACAACATTAACAGCATCCGGATGGTGTACAAGGCGATAGAAAGTGCCAGAAGTAAAAAATTAGTTATGCTTTAAAAAATGGATTATGAGCTCGGACAAGAGATTATTGCAAGGCTGGAGCTATAGAAATTGTCTTTCGGCTGACCAGTATTAGGTAGTACGCCCCATAAGACAAGGCAATCTCACAGCCTTATCTTATGGGGCTTTATCATGATGATTAGGAGTTAACTAAAATGCAAGAGGTAAAGAAAAAAATCCCGTATAAAGTTCAAAAAGGGAACAGACCAAAAATCGAAGAAGTCATAAACTATTGCCTCGACGGCGATTTAAGAATGGCGGCGTTGGGTTTTGCTGCATGGCTTCGTACAACCGGTTTCAAAATACAATTACACGCTTCAACAACAAGGGGACACAATGTAAAATATAATGGCGTTTATCTTTGTAAGATGCTATTTTTCGGCGAGCATGACTGGGAACATGTTGACAGCCACTATCCGGGCGACCCTCAATATTGGAGTATTAGTCCCAATCTTGTATCTTCAGATAAATATGCAGCTGAAATTAGAAACGAAGGACTAGCAAAATTATCGTGGAAGCCAAATTATTGTATACACAAAGTACAGCCCGACAAAACGCTGATAAATAACACTTGCAACGCTTGTTCTGTAAAAGGTATAGACAGGTTAGTTTTCGGTGAAGATTTTGTGCAGTGTTGTGTAGGTTTCCCTGCGGTTAAAAACCCCGATGATGCGGAACTTGAACGCATAAAAAGATTGCTGGTCTTGGAAAAAGATGCAAGGGATAATACCCCCTGATATCAGGGGGTATCAATAGTCGCTAACGGGAAAATATCGTTTTCTTATTTAGCGAGACAACCCGGTTTTTGCACAACATTTAAATGGTACTCAATCTGCACGAAAACGAAATTGCGCTTGCTATATAACATAAGTCAGGTTATACTTACTTGCATTAGGGTAAAATTGCCAGGTGCGCCGTGGTGATTGGTGTGGGCACCATTAGCAAAGTTGTATTTAGCAATAGGAGGATTTTTATGAACTGCAAAATTAAACTTATCTGGAGTAAGGATGAAAAGTTTTGGCATTCGGAATCGATGGATGAAAGATTTGGGTTAACCCTGGAATCTGGCTCATTAGATGTTCTAATAGAAAGGGTAAAAATGGCTGTGCCAGAAATGTTTGATATAATTGGTTATAAAGGTGAAATAAATTTGCAGTTTGAACTTGAACGAACAGATAAAATAGAGCCAGCGGCATAATGGCAGATTATACAAAGCAAGTAAAAAGCATTCTTTCTGCTCATGGCTGTTATTTTGTACGGCAAGGAAAAGGCGACCATGAAAACTGGTACAGCCCTATTCTTAATAAGCCTTTTACTGTTGATGGGAGCATCAAAAAAAGAACAAGTGCGAATAAAACACTCAAATGTGCAGGTGTTTCAGCAAAAAGTATAATTAGCCTTGGAAAGCCCAGATTTTACAGCTTTCCGACGCAATACATTAAAAGGCAGCATAGAATCTTTTCATCTACGCTGCCTTATTCATTTACCCGCCTACAGCAGATTAAGAAACATTTCTTTCTTTTCCGTAAGAAAATCTATCGCTTTTAGGCCTCGGTTTGACAAATCTGAAGTATCAACACCATACGTAGTGGTATTCAAATTTGCTGCACACCACACATAATAAATAGATTGTTTTTCTTCGGCTGTCAGCAGATTTAAACTATCATATCCTTTCAAGATTTCCTTAAACATTGCTATACAAGCTTCAAACGACTCGGCGTGGTCGGCCGGGCCGGCACACCAAACTATGTCAAAGAGCCTTGTGTGAGATACATTGTATATTTCGTACCCTTTGATTCCCACAACTTCACCGTTTTCGTATGCTATAGCGTCCCCGGTTGGGTTGCCGTGAATAAGCTGTTTGGGTATTTTTTCATACAATTTGCCAAAAATTTTTGTATAATCGTTGAAAAAAGCATCGTCGATTCCCAAATTGTCTTTTGTTGCAGATTCTTTTATCTTTAACTATCCGTATGTTCCGTATCATCACGGAACGTTCTTTTGTTTTGAGATAGTAGTCATCTCCGATTTTCCACACCTGCCAATCCAGTTCCCCTGTCCAATTTCTCGTGGAAACATCCTCTATTTTTAGCCCTTGCGGGATGTCCCAATTTTCCAGAATGGCTTGTATGTCTTTCATACTGTGCATAATAAATACCTCCGATTTTTGAGTACCTTTGTGATAAATACTTAAATGCTTTTTTGGAGAGCAGCCGTACATTCTAATAAACGCTTTATAAAACCCCGCATACGTATCAAAGCCGTACTCCGGCACCACGCCGATAGCTTTTCGGCCGGATGAAATTTCAACAAGAGCATGATCTAAACGCCTTTTTAGAATATAACTTGCAACCGTCGAGTCCATTGCTTGGGCAAACATTCGGCAAAAATGCCCGGTTGAATAGTTTGCTAACGCCGCAAGGTCATCTGCGGTTATATCGGTTTTAAGATTTTGCTCAATGTAATCAAGCGACGACTGAATAAATGTGTGCATAAATTGCTCCCCTTCCGTACGGTGATTTTATTATACAGTATGAATTACATAAAACATTTCCGAAATCAACATAAATAAATACTGGGTACGAATTCTACGGTTTGCGTTATACACACATTATTGGTACACTGTAGAAAATTTGCATAACAGAGGTCACAAAAATGCCAAACGTAGTTATACAAGGGAAAATGGGAATATTAAAGTGCGAATGGAGGCGGCAACATGCCCCACATCCTAATAATAGAAGACGATGACAACCTGCTGCGGGGCATTGCTTACGCCTTTGAGAAAGACGGCTACACCGCCCTAAAAGCCGCAACAATACAAGCCGGGCGAAAGCTTCTTTCGCAAAACACCGCAGACATAATAATCCTGGACGTTGGCTTACCCGACGGCAACGGCATGGATTTTTGCAAAGAAATCCGCCAAGGTTCCAGCGTTCCTATTATAATGCTAACCGCCTGCGACATGGAAACAGACCAAGTTTCCGGCTTTGCCGCCGGTGCCGACGACTATGTAACAAAGCCATTCTCTCTGTCTGTGCTGCGTGCGCGGGTAGAAGCGGTTTTGCGCCGTATACCCGCCAGGGAAACAAGCGCGCAATCTAAGGGGTTACAGCTGGACATAAGCCTTTGCAAGCTGTATAAAAACGGGCAAGAGATTCCCATTAGTGCCACGGAGTTCAAACTGATAAAATACTTTATGGACAACGCGGGGCAAGTGCTTTCCAAAGAACAAATCCTTGCGGCCCTATGGGACAACCGGGGCAATTTTGTAGACGACAACACTCTGCCCGTAAACATCAGCCGCCTGCGGGCAAAAATAGAGGACGACCCTAAGAACCCGCAAATTATTAAAACCGTCCACGGACTGGGGTATGTGTGGGCTTCTTTGCGAGCGTAGCGAAGCAATCCAGTGACTTATCATTTCGCTAAAGTCGCTGGATTGCTTCGTCGCAAAATGGCTCCTCGCAAAGCAGAATTTTTCGTTAGCTAATCCACCGGAAAGGAGTAATGACTATAATTACCATAATTTCTGCCATTGCACTTACAGTAATCACCTGCGCCCTTACAATCTTTTTCTGCCGCAAGTACGTCCGCGGCACCTTCAACTCTATAGACAATGTACTGGACCGGGTACTGGCTAAAGACCCGTCGCTGCTTACCGGCACCACCGACGAAAAGCGGCTTTCCAAGCTTACGTACAAGGCCCGCCGCATTGCGGAAATGTGCGCACTTGAAGTGGCCCAAACAAGCGCGGAAAAAGAGACTATTCAAGGGTTTATCGCCGATATGTCCCACCAAATGAAAACACCGCTTGCGGGCATTTCCATGTACGCGGATTTATTGCAAGAGGGCAACACTACGGAAGAACAACAGGAATTCCTTTCCCGTATAAAATCCGGCACGGAGAAATTACAGTGGATTATGGACGGCCTGATAAAAATGTCCCGATTAGAAGCGGGGGCAATTCAGCTTGCGTTAGTAAAAACCGGCATTAAACAGACAATCTCCGATGCCATTGCCACCGTTCTGTCCGCCGCCGCAAAAAAAGACATTCACATCAGACTGACAGATTTTGGAGACGCGCAGCTTTATCACGACAGCAAATGGACACGGGAAGCAATAGTTAACATCCTGGAAAACGCCGTTAAATACACAGGCACAGGCGGCGAAATTAACATTTCTGTAGAATCCCTTCCGCTGTACACCAAGATTATGATTACCGACAACGGCATTGGCATAAATAAAGATGACTGGCACCGTATTTTCAAACGGTTTTACCGGGGCCAAAACGTAAAAGACAGCGAAGGCGCGGGCCTTGGGCTGTACCTTGCGTCTTTGATAATGGAAAAACAGGGCGGGTACATTATGGTGGATTCCAAGCCCGGGGTATTTACAACTTTCTCGTTGTTCTTGAAAAACCCGGACACCGGTGTATACTAATTATAAACAGGTGTGCATGTCTGCTTGACAACAGCCGCACTTCTTCTGAATACATTATAGGAAAGAGCATGCTTAGTGGAAAAGACTGTAAAGCCCCTAGTGCTAAAAATAATTTTCGTCACGCTATGTGTAGTTGCGTTGATTGGCTTCTTCCTTCCAGCAATATATGTGGAACTTTCGTTTCTAGGCAATACAAGAACCTCTAGCTTTAGTTTGGCAACCGTTTTTGAGGATAGTGAGAGCTGGTTTGGGGGTATGGATTTTGCCCAGTCCGATTTGGCCGACCGCTTTGTTGACGACGATATAATGGCTAATGTTGACAACAGAATTACTGTATCTGTGGCATTATACTTTATTACACTGGTACTTACATTGTGCGTATTAACATTATCGTTACTGGGACGGTTGCCAAAGGTAACAACTGTTTTATTGGCTTGTGCCACAACGCTGTATATTGTGGCAGCGCGCACAATATTAACAATACCGGCAATTCTACTTGAAGGGATACAAAATGCCCTTGGATTTTTCGCCTTGTTTATTAACATTTCGGAAATGATTGCAATAACATTAGGCATAGGGTATTGGTTAACGCTTGCTATGTTGGCGAGTGCAACAATAATAAAAATAGCTGGGATACTTCTTACAAAACTGTAAGAAATAACGCGTCACCTGTAAGGACATTGTAAGATTTCACGCTTACAATGTCCTTATTACGTTTAAAAGGAGAACCCCATGGCAATTTTAACAACCCATAATCTAAAAAAACATTACGGCCTATCCCCCAACCTTGTCCGGGCATTGGACGGTGTAGACATTAAGGTAAAAGAGGGTGAATTTGTAGCCGTTGTAGGGCAGTCCGGTTCCGGCAAAAGCACCTTATTGCACATGCTGGGCGGGCTGGACAAGCCCACAAGCGGCAGTGTTACCGTTGGCGGCCACGACATTTCCAAAATGTCTGACCAACAGCTAACTATTTTCCGCAGGCGCAACGTGGGCTTTGTCTTCCAAAGCTTTAACCTTGTACCCATTTTAAGCGTGTATGAAAATATAGTGCTGCCAATAGAGCTTGACGGAAACACCGTTGACAACCCCTTTGTGGACGAAATTATTGGTACGCTGGGCCTGGTGGATAAGCGTAACGCCATGCCCAACCAGCTTTCCGGCGGGCAGCAGCAACGGGCAGCAATTGCCCGGGCTCTGGCAGCAAAACCGTCAATTATCCTGGCAGACGAACCTACAGGCAACCTAGACAGCAAAACAAGCCAGGATGTTTTGGGCGTCCTTAAAATGACGTCTACACGGTTTAGGCAGACGATTATGATGATAACCCACAACGAACATATTGCCCAGCTTGCAGACAGGATTATTCACATCGAGGACGGTAAAATTAAGGGCGGTGCCGCTCAATGAAAAACAACAACCAGGCAATTGTCCGCAAAATAACAAGCCGTACATTGCAGGTCAACTTTAAGCGCAACTTTTTTATTACCGTGGCAATCGCCCTTACGGCGTTTATGATTGCATCCGTGTTTAGCGTGGGCATGGGTTACTACCAATCCATGACCGTCATGCCATTCCGCTTCGAGGGCACCCGGGTACATGTTGGTTTTATGGGGCTGGACGACGAACAAATAGAAACTATACGCCGCACAAATTTTGTACGGCATATCGCCTTTGGCACTCCCACCCTTGACCCGGTTGGCGTCATGAATTTATTTGACTGCCCACTCCAAGGCGTTACCATGCTTTACACATGCAGAAGTTCCTGGAACAATTTCCAAACCCCCACATTTACAAATGTGGTTGGCCGCTATGCCACCGGGGAAAATGAAATAATGCTTTCCCGTACAAAACTGGAGCGCATGGGGATAGAAAACCCTTATGCAGGCATGGAAATACCCCTGGATTTTGTCATCCATGGGCAAGAGGAAATTTTGCACAAAAATTTTGTCCTATCTGCCATTTACACAGAATTTGTAAGCGTTCACCCAAACGCCGGTACGCCGGTGTTTGTTTCCCAAGCCTTTGCGGAACGGCATGGGCGGTATATTCCCGGGAATTTTGCCATAAACATTATTTTCCGCAACCAAAACAGAGCTTACGACTATTCCCGGCAGTTAATAGAAACCCTAAATTTACGGGAAGGCCAGACTTACGGAATCCACCCCGCCATCCAACGGGGCATAGAAATTAATACCACAACTATGTACACTGCCATGGGGATTATCGTGGCATTCCTGATGTTTGTGGGCTTTTTACTGATTTACAACGTAATGTTTGTGTCTGTGTCCAAGGATGTACGATTCTACGGGCTGCTAAAAACTCTTGGCACAACGCCCCGCCAGCTTAGGCGGGTTGTAAACGGGCAGGTTCTGCGCCTGTACGCCATTGGGCTGCCCGTTGGCCTTGGCATTGCCGCGGCGGCTTCCCTTGTGCTGGTTCCACTGTTTATGGGCGACCATACAATAATTTCATTTTCGCCGTTGATATACATTGGCGGCGCGGTGTTTACGCTGCTTACCACGTACTTAAGCGCGTTTACATCCGCCGGGAAAGCCGCAAGAGTTTCACCAATTGAAGCAATCCGCTACGCGGGCGAGCAGCGGGTTAACGTGAAGGCCCGCTCTTCCGCCAGGGGCAAGCCGTGGCGTATGGCCTGGCGGAATACCTTCCGGGAGCGCAAACAGGCCACGGTTGTGCTAATCAGCCTGTTTTTGGGCGTGACCGTGTTTACAACAATTATGACAATCGTTAACGGCTATGACATCGACAGCGAACTGGCCGCCCTTCACACCCACGACTTTAACATTAGCAACCCCACGGGCGGAGTTCCACGGTACGACCCTGCATTTACCGGGGAAATTGCCAATATTCCAAATGTGACAAATGTATACGAATTAAACATGACTGTTGGCAAAATCCCGGCTTTACAAACCCTTGGCGGCATCTATGCGATAGATACAGCGTGGATACTGCTGCTCTACCCACAGCTTGACGTTGCTGCCTTTGAACGGGGCGAAATTGCCCTGCTCGACGGCGGTGCGGTCAACATTGGCGACCGCATAGCCAACGAAGCCCTGTACCCCGGCATGTTTGTGGACATGCTGCTTGGGGACAGGGAAATACCTACATCAAACGTGAAAATAGGCAGCGTTACACAGTACAGGCTGGCCGGCGCGTCAATTTCCAACCCTAATTACCTGCACATGTCATTAATCATGTCCAACGTATTTTTACAGCAGAAAGTTGACGACTTACGGTTCATAAGCCTGGCCGTAAATGTGCGGCGGGGCACAGACAGTCAGGTAAACGCCTATCTGCAAAACATGCCGGGGGAAGACAGACGCATAATCTCCCGCTACCAATCCCGCCAGCGCATGGAAGAAGAACGGCTGGTAATGTTCGCCCTTGGGGCCGGTATTTCCGCCATACTTGGGACAATCGGCATATTTAATTTTATCAACGTAATCTCCGTGGGGCTGCTTGTGCGCAAGCGGGAATTTGCCGCGCTGGAAAGCGTGGGCATGAGCAAAAAGCAGATGCGCAGTATGCTACGGTGGGAAGGTGCCGTCTATTGGATGCTTACCATTGCGGCGTCCCTAACCGCCGGTACGGCAATCGCTTACTGGATGTTTACACTTATGAGCAGTTCTAACCCAACACAATTTCCCAATTTTGTATACCCTGTTGTGCCGGTTGCCGCGGCATATGTACTAATTATAATTATTTGCTCTGCCGTGCCGGAGCTGGCGTACAGAAGCATCAGTAAAATGACATTGGTAGAAAGGCTGCGGGAAGCGGAGTAAAACTCCGCTTCCCCCCTACCCTAACTTAACCTGAACATCCTTTACAAACCTTGATTGCGGATACAATTCGCCAAAACCCCTGTCGCGTACTGTAACGGTAACATCCGCGTCAGAGACGAAATTTAGCCCAACTTCCAGGCGAGTGGTACCCTTAGGGCGGCGCGGCAGCCCACGAAGTCTCATACTGCCTATGTTTTGCAGCTCTCCTGCTTTTGTACGCCTGCACAAGCCCAAGTCCAGCTCGCCGGTAACTTCCTGGTTAACTAAGATTAATTTTGACGGGTGATTTTGCCACCAGAAGGCATTACGCTCTACCAATGGCAAGAAATTGTGCCCATCGGATATGCCTATGTCACAAGTTAATTGATGAGTGTCTTCAAGCATTATTTTTGCTCCTGCACCGGGTATGTCAAGCATTTGAGCGGCCACAATTGCCGCGCCTTCGCAGGTTATAATTTTAGGGTTTTTGTAAAAATTCACTTTCGCGCCGGGGAAAAGCTCGCTGACAGTTTCCTTTGCCCATAACATTTCAAAGCCGCCGCCTACACACAGCACAGCGTCTGTTTCACCGGGCAAAAGCGGCTTATCGGCGATACTTTTTTCAAACACATCTTTAATGAAACCGTCAAAACGGCGGATGTACGGCTGTATTAAAGTCTGGGCCTGCTCGTTGGTTATTGTCCGCTGAAATGGCGGGTAAGTAAAATTAAAATACACTTTCACGGGCTTTGTGCGGATATTACGCTGGAAAAGCATGTCCCTGTGCTGGTAGGAAAATGCCGTTACGTGGTCTTGCAGCTGCTTCATTAGGGTTACGCTAATTGGCATTTCCTTTGTTACTTCCTTGCGCATAAACGCTTCAAAAAAGTCGGCGATGTCGCTGTTAATTTTGCCAACGCCAATTTCACTGCTAAAAAGCGACGATATACTTGTAGCGTGTATAACGCCGTCTACATTATTTATGTGATAAAGCCCGCCCCTAAGTTCCCGCGAACCAAAATCTAAAAGCATAGTGCGCTCTTCGGCCACAGGCTCGGTTTTATAGTAATGGGCCAGCACGCATTCCCTGTCAGGCACCAAGGCAATAAGTTCCTTGTCGTACTCTGCAAGCTTAAATGCCTGCTGTAATTCCTCCCGGGCCTGTTCGCCAAAATAGGCAGGAACCGTTGCCACAATGCCAACAATTTCTGCCCTGGGGTTAATATTTTTTACGTTGCCCATAATTTCTTTAATGTACAGCGCAAGCACACCGGCCACACTTAAAGAGCGGCCGCCTATATTTATGTGTTCAAAATTGCCCAGCCGCGCCACAAGGGAGCTTAGGGTTACTTCTGCCCCTGCGCCCCGGTTTAGTACCGCGTATTCGCCAAATACCCATTCCTTAGTCTCTGAAATGTACTGCATTACAGTTGGCATTGATGGCTTGCCGTACCCGCCGCTAAGGTCAATTACCTCTGGCGTGTTGGTTGTCAGGTTGTAAAAAGCCAGCCCGGAAGAATCGTTTCCCAAATCCAAGCCGATAATGTAGTAAGTTTCGTTACGCTTTTCATCAATGCTTAGGGATTTGTAGTTTTTCCAGTTCATTTGTTGTTCCCCTTAGTTTACTTTGCCGCGATTACATTCGCGCGCCGAAATACAAAACCATGATGCTTGTATCCGGAATTAATTAATTTTATTATTTCGCCTTTTGCAAAGCCTTCTTGACTTTCTGCAACCAGGATTTCATGCTCTAAGGCATTAAATTGGTCATGGACTGCAGGGCGGATTGGAACAATATCGTGCTTCTCCAAAAGGGCTTCTATTTTACTGTAAGCACCGACAAGAATGTTTTCTGCCGCAGCCATATCTGCCCATGCCGATTCCCGCAAACGTGACGCACTGTGCATGAGAATTTCTTCGTAGGTACATATTTCGTAAATCAATACATCCTTGTTGAAACGGGTGACGAATTTATCAACCTTTTCTATGTGAGCATTAATGCGTTTAAACATGCGCTCAAATAACGGGGTAAAAATATCGTCTGTTTGTAAGCGGTAGAAAAATTCCTTAATATCGTCAGACTCCGGCGGAGATTCCACCCATATTTGGTATGCAACTTCCCGTATTTCGCATCTTTCTTCCCAGGTTAGCGGCAAAGGTTCTTCTGCAATGCTGTTGTCCAAAAACTCCGGCCACCCTCCCACAAAAATTTCTGTGTTGTCACGAAGGCTGTCAACTTTAATTTCAACAGTCTCGGATATGCCATTTAAGATGTTAAGCTGAAGCTGTGCGTCTTCCTGGGATAATTCGACCGGTGCATCTTCGACGCTAAGTGACGGCAGTGCTTTTCGCACATCGTCAAAGATCTGTATAATTTCATCTGCCATCATCTTTTCTGTTATAAGCAGTTTTTGCGTAAGAAGTCCCACATGAATAAACTCAATTTTATAGTCCTCAAGCAAATCCAATACCTCGTCGCATATTAACGCATAAAAGACAGTGTGATCGTAAGGCCTGGGTAGTTCCGGTATTATCGGCTCGGTTACCGCGCTTTCCATAGCGGCATCAAACTCTTCATGGGCAGGATTTTCTTTCCGTGCAACCGGAGATTGCAAATGCATGTGAAACTTACTGATTGCCGCACCTGTATACTGGTAGGCCTCCCGTAGCATGTTTAAAATGTGATGCACCATTTCAGATTCCGAAGCCGCAGATTCCAACGCCGCAATTTGCACCTTAATAATGTTACCAAGTTCTTCCCACTCACGCTCTAAAAACTCTGTATAATGTTTAGCGTCTTTACGGTCATGTATGTTGTCAAGCTGCAAAACACAACGGCGCAGCTCATCTTCGTAAAAGCTGTACATATACATCAGAACATGATCTTTAAAAAAGTTTACAGGTACTTCCTTGCCGGGCGGGATAAGTACACCATTGTACAACTCGTCCCAAATTTCAGGTGACATTGACCGCAGCATTGCCATAGATACTTTTCCAAAATGAGAAGTGCTTGCAAGCAGGTTAGCTTGCGAACTTCTAATTATCATCTCTTTCTCTAGGGCTATGGGGTTTATCCCATCCGGCACACCCTCTGTATCTTCGTAAAATTGCTTTAACGTAGAATTTAGTACTTCACAAAGGCCCGTGACTAGAGCAGCTGTAACAGAGCCGTCTTGTTCTATTTCGCTGCCCATGTCTACTACTTGCTGATAAACACCCATCAGCTTTACCAAAGGTTCGTACATTTCTTCGTCTTTTTCCCCAAAACGCGCCAAGCGAGCCGCACTGCGCTTTAATGCGTCGCAGGCGGCGTCTTGGTAATTTTCAAACAATTCATTTGTACTCTGTGTTACTGTATATTCGGCGGCTTCCTTCAAGCCTAACCAAGCTTCCCAAAGAGCCAAATGCTTATCACTATTTTTAGACATTTACTATGCCCCTTTTCATATTAGCTGTACAGTTCGTCTACCGCAAGTTCTGTTACCACGCCGTCTGTTGACAAACTGCGCGCCGCAACCCGAAGCATGTTATCCTGGCCCACATGGAAAGTAACCTTAACTTTTTCTTGCCCGCGCGGCCCTTGCGGAATACCGCGTAATGATGTACCCGCAAGGCGTTTCATTCCCTCTTGGCTTACCTGCCGGTTCTTCTCCCCTACTTTTGGCGCGGTGCTTTCGTACACGACTATTGCCATGCTGGTCACATTGTCGAAGTTGGTGATAAGCGGCTCGGACGCGTCAATTGTCAGGCCTTCTTTTGGTATATCCATGCCCGCAGGTACAATTTCCATAAACCGGCGGCCCGCAATTTCCAAGCCCAACGGATGAATTGTACGCTCTTGCACAACAGGCCCCCGGACGGTTGGCATCATTATCATATTGCAATAATGGGCCGCGCCTTGTGAAATACTAAGTGCAGGGCTGATACGTGACTTAAACGGCTCTTTTTTAAACCGCTCGGTAATTTTTTCTCCCACGTGCAAAATGGAAGAACTGCCGCCCACCAGGAATATTTCATCAATATCCGCTTCTGTAAGGCCGCCTGCTTCCAGGCAGTGGCTAACGCAAGTAAGTGTCTCGTCAACCAGGTCTTTTACAGATTTACCGCGGAACTTTTCAAATGATTCCGGACTGTCTCCAAGAGCGTTTACACGCTTATGCTCTAGGAATTGTTCCCTTGTAATTTCCATGTTGATATTAACAATACGCGGCTCTTGAATTAGCGGCGCAAGAGTTATTTTTGTAGATTTTGTTTGGGAAAGACGCTCTTTTGCCTGTGTGGCCGCCTGCTGCAAGCGCACAAGGGCAACTTTCTTCTGGCGTTTAGAAACACCGTCGTCTAAATTTTCGTCAAACAAATCAATTTCTTCGTTGGTCAGCTTCTTAAATTCCTCGTAAACTATGTCCATAATAATTTTGTCAATATCGTTGCCGCCAAGGTTGTTGTCACCATATGTGCTGATAATGGAAATGGTTGGCTCGCCCGCTTCTTCTGTTTTAATTTCCAAAACGCAAGCATCAAAAGTACCGCCGCCAAAGTCGTAAACCAGCACTTTTTTGTTAGAGTCCTCGTTTACCGCATAAGAAATGGCCGACGCGGCAGGCTCTAGGCGAAGGTAAATATTTTCCGGGTCAAACCCCGCAAGAACAGCGGCATCCTTTGTCATTTTCTTCTGCTTGTCTGTAGAGTTGGCCGGTACAGTAATAACACAGCCGGAAAATTCCCCGGAAATGCCCAGCTCTTCCTGTGCATATTCGTCTGCCTTTTGCTTTAAGCAGCCAAGAATTTCCCCTGCAATTTGTTCCGGCGTAAATTGATACTCTTTATCGTCTACCACAACTGTCAGTTTTTGGTCACTGCCCAAGTACCGCTTAATTGATAAAATTGTAGACATTGGATAAATAATTGCCGCTTCACGGGCTTGTACACCAAAAATCCTTGATAATTTGTTTTCGTCTTCCGGGTCGGATTCGAATTGAATTGCAGTCGGGAAAATATTTGACCCGTCTATGGGGATGGTTTGCGCCTCGCCGTCTTGGAAATTGTAGATACTTACTACCGAGTTAGTGGTCCCAAAGTCAATCCCTAAAAACAGCCCACGTTCTGTGTCCAGTCCTAAAGTGCCCATTTTGTGCCTCCTTGTGTGATTTTGAATTTATGCATTTGAATAGATATACGTTGGTTAATGGCAAGTGGTTTGCATGTCTTTACCTAATAATACATGTTTTTAACAAAAAAATCAAAAGAAATTGTTTTTTGTTTAACAAAATCGTGATAAGTTCAGTTCCTCACAGAGGCACGGAGTTCACAGAGGAAGAGGAAATTGCTTTTTACTATTGAAGTATATCTGCCGTAATGTTAACCTTATGCCAAACGTAACGGATAAGGCTACCCCCTGATATCATATTGGGAGTATGATATCAGGGGGTAGGAAAACATTTTTCTAAAAGGGTTTGGGACGCCCTATTAAACCATGCAAAGGAGAATTATACATGATTAGAAATTTTTATGAAGTAACCCCGGATTTGGTAGAAAATATCCACGACGGAGAAGGAATTGTAAAAGTATCAACCATTTTTGACAAGTTTACCACCCCAATGCAGTTTCTCCACTACACCGTACTGCCGCCGGGTACATCTATAGGCGTACACAAGCACGGCAGCGACGAAGAATTCTATATAATTCTTGAAGGCACGGGCGAAATGGAATTGGACGGCACAAAGCAAGCCGTTGCCCCCGGGGATGTAATAAGAAATGCCCCGTTTGGATCCCACGGCCTGCGTAATTTGTCTGACAAGGATGATTTGAAGATTTTGGTGTTTGAGGTTAAGCAGTGAGGACATTACCATTTGAACCGGAACCGCTTACGTTAATTAACGAGCCGAATGGACGGTAGAGGATTAATGACACCGCCCTGTATTAATTTATGATTTCTATTAAACGCCTGCAAAGACATATACAGTCTCTGCAGGCGTTTAATTTTACCTATAGATATACACAGTAATTTCTCTTAATACACAACATATCTTACCAACCTGATTTGTAAAACATAGTTACAACCCGCCATTTTTTCATTGTACAAACCACCTGTTATTAAAATTTTGAAAAGCCATAGATATTTCTGCAAATTCCTGATAATCCCTGGCAGACCAACCATGTCGCGCAGACAAAATAACCAGGATGTAGGGCGAAGGCGCATATACAATAGCCATATCGTGCCACGCACTTGGACTTGTCCAGCCAGTTTTGCTTGCTACAGGATAATCGGAAACTATGAATGGGTAGTGGTTATCAAGCAGGTGCTGCCTAAATTCTTCGCTGTATCTGCCACCGGATTAATTAATGGCGGTGATTGTGTTGAAGTATGTGTTGACGATTGACACATTATAACGAATTTGTAATAATGTTTACACATAAGGGAGAAGTGAAAACATATGCAAGACCACAAAGAAGGATTGGCAAACTAATTGAAGCAAGGGAAACCCTCGGCTTCACACAGGCACAGTTAGACGCTTGCTTACCGGTCGGAGGTGTGCTTATGGCAAATTCATGTGCAAGTATCAATGTTCGTGTTGACAGCGAAGTTAAAAGCAAAGCACAAGACTTATTTTCATCATTGGGAATGGATATGTCCACGGCAATAAATATCTTTCTGCGGCAAGCCATCAGAAAAAAAGGGATTCCTTTTGAATTGGTGTCTGAGCCGACAAGCAAACGTCGCAATCCCCCTCAATTTGGCTGCCTGAAAGGAAAAATACATGAAGCGGATGACCATAGTTGGTTTGAGCCTTTGGAAGAGATTAAATTATAAAATTAACCGCTCTTTTTTTCCTCCAACGCCTTATACACCACCCCATCCGCCTTATCCAGCACATCCTTTGCCTTTTCAAAACCCCAATTACCTAAAATCATAACAATGGCCGTCTTGGCGGAAAATTCGCAGGCTTCCAGCACTCCCAAAGCTCTTTCCTTATCAACCCCCGTTGCCATACACACAATATTTAACGCGCGGCTTACCAATTTCCCGTTGGTGGCCTTTAGGTCAACCATTAGGTTGCCGTAGGTTTTGCCAAGCTTAATCATAACGGCGGTAGACAGCATGTTTAGTACCATTTTTTGCGCTGTGCCGCTTTTCAAACGGGTAGAGCCGGTTATAACTTCCGGGCCGGGCAGTGGGGCAATATTTACATCCGCGTAGTTGGAAATTTCCGCGTTTTGAGTACAGGAAAGAGCCGCCACAAACCCGCCGACAGAACGGGCGTATTCCATCGCGCCTATTACATAGGGCGTGCGACCGCTGGCGGCAATGCCAACCAGGGCATCTTTGGCGCAAAAATTAATTGCCGCAAGGTCACTTGCACCCAGTTCGCGGCTGTCCTCCGCGCCTTCTTTGGCCTTAATAAACGCTTCCGGGCCACCGGCCAACAGGGCCACAACCATGTCATAATCTACGCTGAAAGTGGGTGGGCATTCTGCCGCGTCCAACAGGCCAAGCCTGCCGGAAGTACCGGCCCCTGCATAAATTAGCCGCCCGCCGCTTTTAAGTTTCTCGAAAATAGCGTCTACAGCAGAAGAAATTTCCGGCAAAACCGCTTCTACGGAAGCGGCTACTTTTTTATCTTCGTCGTTGATAAGCCGCACCATCTCCATAGTGCTTAATTTGTCGATGTCAAGGGTATTTGGGTTGCGCTGTTCTGTGTCCAATGCTGATATGTTTATCATTTGCGGTGGCTCCTTGTGAGTTCACCCCCTGATATCAGGGGGTAAATTCTAATCATAAATGTGATATTTCGATTTAATTTTTACAAACTCCGCGCTTTCCCGGGCGTACAGCTGCACGACTTCTTCCAGGTTGTATTTACCCTCGCGGATATACGTACCGCCGGTGCTGTAGTCAATCATGTGCTTGCCCTTTTCGTGATAAGGCGGAGTAAATTTGAAATTGCTGCCGCCAAGGCCGCGGATTGTGTACAGCATTGTAACCCCCGTTTGTACGGGACGGAAAACGCGCCTGTCAAGCACATGAACCTCTACGCCGCCGCACAGTTCACCGGCATATTTCGCGCCGTTTGCAAGGTAGGGCAGTGGCGTAAAATAATGGGGCCTAAAGTGGACACCGGGCAGCGCGAAAGCGTTTAGGGCATCTGCCAGCTTATCGCCGCAAAGCCATGACGCACCAATAAAATGGAAGGGCTTGGTAGTTCCCCTACCCTCGGAAACATTTGTGCCTTCAAATATGCATGTAGCGTTGAAGGTGAAACACGTGTCGATTACAGGGATGTTAGGCGACGGCACAACCCACGGTGCGCCCGTATCTTCGAAGTACATATCTCGCCGGTAGCCATCCATGGCAACAACGGTCAAGTCGCAATTAATGCCATATTCGGCGTTAAACAGGTTAGCGCATTCCCCAATGGTAAGGCCATACCGCTGGGGAATTGGGTACAAACCTATAAACGACTTGCAGGTCAGGTCAAGGATGTTCCCTTCTACAGTGGAGGCGTTAAGCGGGTTTGGTCGGTCGAAAACCACACACTTTTTTCCGTTTGCGGCGCAGGCCTCCATGATGTACGCCATTGTGTAAAGGTATGTGTAAAACCGCGAACCCACATTTTGGATGTCGAAAGTGAAAATGTCGATATCCGCAAGCATTTCCGCTGTCGGGCGGCGGTTGGTGCCGTACAGGCTTACAACGGGAAGCCCCGTACGCTCGTCTGTGTAGCCTTCCAGGGTTACACCGGCCTGTAAATTACCCCGGACGCCATGCTCCGGCGCGAACAGTTTTACCAGGTTAAATTCTTTGTGCAGCAGGTCAATCGTGCTTACGAAATTACTGTTAATTCCCGTGCAGTTAGTCAAAAGACCAACCCGTTTTCCTGCAAAAATGTGGGAATGGTTCTGTAATTGGTCAATGCCTATTTTTATGGGCATAGAAATTCTCCTCCAAAATTTTATGCGTCAACACATCCCTAAACGCCGTCAGTCTATTATCATCACGGGTAGGGTGGACGCGATTGGTCAAAAACACTACATACAGGCCCGTTTCCGCGTTTACCCAAATGGACGTACCTGTAAAGCCCGTGTGGCCGTACAAATTGGGCTCGTTTTTTACGGCAAAGCCTAAGCCTCGCCCTTCATCGAAGTGGGCAGTGTGGTTTTTTATCGCCTCTTCAAACAAATATTGGGAAATTACGCCCTTGCCCTTATTCGCGAACATGGTTGCCACCGCCGCACAGTCACCGATATCCGCGAAAAGCCCCGCATTGCCGGAAACACCGCCCATAAACCGCGCGTTTTCGTCATGGACTGTGCCGCATAACCACTCCTGTAGTTCCGGGCAATATTCCGTTGCCGCAAATGTACTGGACATGGCTGCCGGGTTATACCCAATATTTTTCAACCCAAGCGGCCGGAAAACAAAGCGGCTTGCCAGTTCATCCAAACCGGCGTCCCCCACCATTTCACAAATTTTGCCCAGCAAAATAAAGCCCAAGCAGCTGTAGACTACATTTGTACCGGGTTGTGTCTGTAAAGGCTGTGAAAGAATTACATCGTATACATCTACCGGACTTTTAGCCAAGTTGTACAAAGGAATGTGGGCAGCCAGGCCGCTTACATGGGTCATCAAATGGCGGATAGTAATTTGCCGCTTATCATCCGGTAAGTTGAAAAATTTGTCCAAGGTATCATCCGGGCTTAACTTCTCCGCTTCAATCAAAGCGAGCGCAACCATGGTTGTGGAAATAATTTTTGTAAGGGATGCCAAGTCAAAAAGCGTATTTTCTTCCATGAGCAGTTTTTCCGGATACAGGGC